>JANMPG010000265.1:0-4568 GCA_031369745.1 Actinomycetes bacterium | reverse complement strand
CGTTGACGCCAGCGGGCAGGTGCTCGGTCGCCTCGCATCCGAGGTGGCCACGCTGCTGCGTGGCAAGCACAAGCCGATGTTCGCGCCGCACATGGACACCGGCGACCACGTCATCGTGATCAATGCCGACAAGATCGAACTGACCGGTAACAAGGGCGAAGACAAGTACGCCTACCGCCACTCCGGCTACCCGGGGGGCATCAAGGCGGTCCAGTACAAAGACCTGATGGCCACACGGCCGATCGCCGCCTTCGAAAAGGCCGTGCGCGGCATGCTGCCGAAGAACACGATCGGTCGCCAGATGATCAAGAAGCTGCACGTGGTCCCCGGCCCCGAGCACCCGCACGCGGCGCAGTCCCCGGTGCCCCTGGCCGTCGGTGAGCGCCCGGTGTGGGATGGCCTGCCGGTCTCCAAGCCCAAGGCGAACACCGCCCCGAGGCCCAAGGGCCCGAAGGTGACGACCGAGGACGAGGTCGAGCCCAAGCCTGTCGCCAAGCCCAAGGCCACGAAGCCCGCCGCGGACAAGCCCGCGGTGGCCGAGAAGGCCGAGAAGCCCAAGGCCGCCAAGGCTGCCAAGCCCAAGGCCGAGAAGCCCAAGGCCGCCAAGCCCAAGGCGGAGACCGCCGCGAAGCCGAAGCCGAAGGCGACCAAGCCCAAGGCTGCGAAGACCGAGCCGGCGACCGACGTCGCCGAGCCAACCGAAACCGAGGAGTGACCTGAACGTGGCCGCAACCGCAACCGCAGCGAAGCTGTTCACCGGACGCCGCAAGGAAGCGGTGGCCCGCGTGCGCCTCGTGCCCGGTTCCGGCGAGTTCGTGGTCAACGGCCGGCCGCTCGACGAGTACTTCCCGACGCGCGTGCATCGCATGGTCGCCAGGGCGCCGCTGACGCTGCTTGACCGCGAGCGCGACTACGACATCGTCGCCACGACCCGTGGCGGCGGCATCGCCGGTCAGGCCGGCGCCGTGCGCCTCGGTGTCGCCCGCGCCCTGATCGAGCTCGACCCCGAACTTCGGGGGCAGCTCAAGGCCGAGGGCTTCCTTCGCCGAGATTCCCGCGAGAAGGAACGTCGCAAGTACGGCCTGAAGAAGGCCCGCAAGGCGCCGCAGTACTCCAAGCGCTAGGCCTCGGCCGAGCCTTCGGACCCCTGCGTTTCTTCTCCGACATCCGTGTCGTCGCCCAGCGCGTAGTCGCCTGCGGCGATCGCCTCGATCACCAGTCGGGCCGCCACCTCTTGCTCGGTGCGAACGAACAGGTAGCTCGGTCCGACGGGGTAGACGCTCGCGCCGCCCATGCTGTTCTTCACCAGCACGTCGATGCCCTCGTTCTCCAAACGGGCGCGCGTCAGCTCCGCGATCATCGCGTCGCCGGTGGCGTAGATCTGCACGAGGTCGCTCATGGACACATGGTCGCACGTCGACCCGCGTGTCGTGCACCCCGCGCCGGGTAGGCTGGCGTCGTGGATGCCGTGCCGACCGTGCTGTTCGTGTGCGTGCACAACGCCGGGCGCTCGCAGATGGCGGCCGGCCTGATGGCCAGGCACGCTGGTGATCGCGTCGATGTGCGCTCGGCGGGCAGCGCCCCCGCCGACACGATCAACCCCGCGGTGGTCGAGGTGATGCGGGAAGTCGGCGTCGATCTCGCCGAGGCCGTGCCGGTGCTGTTGTCCACCGACGCGGTCGAGGCGGCCGACGTGGTGATCACGATGGGCTGCGGCGACGCGTGCCCCGTGTTTCCCGGCAAGCGGTACCTCGACTGGGAGTTGCCCGACCCGTCGGGTCGCAGCGCCGAGGAGATACGACCGATCCGCGACGACATCGACGCGCGCGTGCGGGGGCTGCTGGCCGAGTTGCTCGGGTAAGGTGCCGCCCCATGGGGCGGCTCTTCGGCACCGACGGTGTGCGTGGCGTAGCGGGCACGGAACTCACGCGCGAGCTGGCACAAGGGCTCGGGGGCGCCGCCGTCGAGGTACTCGGCCGTCACGGGACCGCCCGCCCGGTCATCGTCGTTGGGCGCGACCCTCGCGAGTCGGGCGAATGGCTCGAGGACGCGCTGACCGAGGGGATCCGCCGCGCGGGCGGTGACGTGTTGCTCACCGGCGTCGAGCCCACCCCTGCGATCGCGTTCATGACGGTGGACCTCGGCGCGTCGGCCGGTGTGGTGATCAGCGCGTCGCACAACCCGGCTTCCGACAACGGCATCAAGTTCTTCTCCCGAGAAGGCATGAAGCTTCCCGACGCGATCGAAGACGAGATCGAGTCGGCGCTCGCCGCCCCGCGGGGTGATGCGCCCGAGGCCGAGCACGGACGGATCCTGCCGATCCCCGACGCGGGAGAGCGGTACCTGGACCATCTGATCGGCGCAGCGATCGCACCGCTCGCGGGCATGCGTGTCGTGGTGGACTGCGCGAACGGTTCGGCGTCGGCCATCGCGCCCGATCTGCTGCGGCGGCTCGGCGCAGACGTCACGGCGATCCACGCCGATCCCGACGGCGTGAACATCAACGAGGGCTGCGGGGCGCTGCACCCCGAGGTCGTCGCTGCACAGGTGGTGCGTCTCGGCGCCGATGCGGGCGTCTCGCACGACGGCGATGCCGATCGTGCGCTGTTCGCCGACGCCGAGGGCAACGTGATCGACGGGGACCAGGTGCTGGCCGCGTGCGCCGTCGGTCTGCACGACGCGGGCGAGCTCGCCGGTGACACGGTCGTTGCCACCGTGATGTCGAACATCGGGTTCGCGCGCGCCATGACCGAGCGCGGCATCCACGTTGCACGCACGAGGGTGGGGGACCGCTACGTGCTCGAGGCGATGCAGGCGGGCGGGTTCGTGCTCGGTGGCGAGCAGAGCGGTCACGTGATCTTCCGTCGCCACGCAACGACCGGCGACGGGTTGCTTGCCGCCGTGCGCTTCCTGTCCCTGGCGGCCTCGCGAGGCGTCGGTGTCGGCAAGCTTGCGTCCGTCATGCGGCGCTACCCGCAGGTGATGGTGAACGTCCGCGTGGCCGACCGTGAGGCCGTGGCGGCCTCGGCGCAGGTGGCTGAGGCGGTGAGCCTCGCCGAGGCGACGCTGGGTGAGGCCGGGCGCGTGCTGCTTCGCCCCAGCGGCACCGAACCGCTGGTCCGCGTGATGGTCGAGGCCGAAACGGAGCAGGGTGCGCGCGCACACGCCGAGGCGATCGCCGCGGTCGTCGGCGCGATCGAAACCTAGCCAGGCCCGCTGACCTGCCCTGTTAGCATCGCTGTCTCATGTGCGGCATCGTCGGCTACGTAGGACCCGACGAGGCGCTCCCGATCGTGCTGGAGGGTCTCCGGCTTCTGGAATATCGCGGGTATGACTCTGCGGGCGTGGCGGTGCTCGGTGACGAGCTAACCGTTCGCAAGCGCGCGGGGAAACTGTCGGAGCTGGAGGCGGCGCTTGCGACCGAACCCGCGCCGAGCGGCACGACCGCGATGGGGCACACGCGCTGGGCCACCCACGGCGCGCCCAACGACGCGAACGCGCACCCGCACGTGGATTGCACCGCGCGTATCGCCGTCATCCACAACGGGATCGTGGAGAACCACCACGCGCTGCGAGCCGGTTTGGAAAAGGACGGGCACGCGTTCGCATCCGAGACCGACACCGAAGTGGTCGCGCACCTGGTCGAGGGGGCACTGGCTGCCGGCGAGGCGGATCTGACCGCGGCCGTGCGCTCGGTGGTCGCCCGGCTCGAGGGTGCCTACTCGCTGGTGGTCATGGCTGCCGACCACCCCGGCGTGATGGTCGGCGTGAAGGTGTCCTCACCGATGGTCCTCGGCATCGGCGACGGGGAGACGATCTTGGCCTCCGACATCCCGGCGGTGTTAGGGCGCACCCGCTCGGTGGTGCCGTTGGACGAAGGCCAGATCGCGACGATCCGAGGCGGCGAGGTGTCCATCACGACCCTGCAAGGCGATCCGGTCGCGCTCGAGCCGATCGACGTGGACTGGGACGTGACGGCCGCGCAGAAGGGCGGCTATGACTGGTTCATGCGCAAGGAGATCGACGAGCAGCCGGCGGCGATCCGCGACACGCTCGTCGGGCGCACCCACGGTGGGCGGCTCCAGCTGGACGAGCTTCGCATCCCCGATGACGTGCTCCGCGAGGTCTCCAAGGTGTTCGTCGTGGCCTGCGGCACGGCGTTTCACTCCGGGCTGGTCGCGAAGTACGCGATCGAGCACTGGACGCGCCTGCCCGTCGAGATCGAGATCGCGAGCGAGTTCCGCTACCGCGATCCGGTGATGGGCCCCGACACGTTGACGCTCGCGGTCTCGCAATCCGGCGAGACGATCGACACGCTGGAGGCGGCGCGCCACGCGCGGCGCCAAGGCTCGCAGGTGATCGCGGTGACCAACACGGTTGGCTCCTCCCTCGCCCGAGAGGCCGACGGCGTGCTGTACACCCACGCCGGGCCTGAGATAGGCGTCGCCTCCACCAAGACGTTCGCCACGCAGATGGTGGCCCAGCAGCTGGTCGCCCTGTACCTGGCGCAGGTGCGGGGGTCGAAGTTCCCCGAAGAGATCGCCGGAGTGATGGACGAGCTCGCCGCG
>JANMPG010000065.1:0-21049 GCA_031369745.1 Actinomycetes bacterium | reverse complement strand
GCTCGCAGCGATCCGCGCCGGCTCGGGGGCCGTGTTGCTGGTCGACGAACTCGATCGGGCCGACGACGAGTTCGAAGCCTTCTTGCTGGAGATCTTGTCCGAGTTCGCCGTGACGATCCCCGAGGTGGGCCGGGTCGCCGCCGAGACGCCACCGGCGGTGATCGTGACGTCGAACCGCACTCGCGAGTTGCACGACGCGTTGAAGCGCCGGTGCCTCTATCACTGGATTGACCACCCGGATCTCGATCGTGAGGTGGCCATCGTGCGAGCGCGAGCGCCGCACGTGAGCGAGGCGCTCGCCCGCGACGTTGCCGGTGCCGTCGAGCGCTTGCGGGCACTCGACCTCGCGAAAGCACCCGGGGTGGCCGAGACGATCGATTGGGCGAACGCGCTCGCGTTCCTGGGCACCGAACGGCTGGAGCCCGCGGTCGCCGCCGACACGCTCGGGGCGGTCGTGAAGGATCACGAAGATCAGGCGCTGGTCGCCGCGCACCTCGCCGAAGTGGTTGGGGAGGATGGCTAGCGGTCCCGTTCCACCGCTGGTGGCGCTCGGCCGCGATCTGCGTGAGCGCGGACTCTCGGTCGGCACGGGCCGGATCCTCACGTTCGTGCAGGGGGTGGCGGCGCTCGGGCTTACCGACCGAGCGTCGCTGTATTGGACGGGGCGCACGACCCTGGTTGCGAGCCGCGCCGACCTCGACACGTTCGACGATGTCTTCGAAGATTGGTACCGGTCGCTTCGCGAAGCGGGCGAACCGGAGCTCTCGTTCGAGTTCGACCTGCCACCCGATCCCGAAGACTTCGAGTTCGGTGAGGAGCCCGCGGCATCCTCCGCGCCGGGCGCGCAGACCGCCGCCAGCTGGCAACGAGCCGATGATGACGAGGAACCCGCCGAAGGGGAGGAGTCGTCGCTTCGGCTGGTGGCCTCCGCCATGGAGATCTTGCGAACGAAGTCGTTCGCCTATCTCAGCGAGGAAGAGCGCACGCGTGTGGCCAAGCTGATCCGTGATCTGACGATCCAGGTTCCGATCGAGCGGACGCGACGCATGCGAGCGGCAAACAAGGGAAGCGCACTCGATGTCCGCCGGACGCTGCGGCGCTCGTTACGCACGCAGGGCGAACCGTTCGACCGGGCGTGGCGGGCCCGTCGCACGCGCACCCGCGCGCTCGTGTTGATCCTCGACGTCTCGGGCTCGATGGCGCCGTATTCGCGCGCGCTGTTGCAGTTCGGGTATGCGGCGATGGCCGCGGGACGCCGCGTCGAGGTGTTCTGCTTCGGCACGCGCCTGACCCGCGTCACGCGCGTGCTACGCACGAAGGACCCCGATCGCGCGATGCACGAGATCGGCCGCATCGTGTCGGACTGGGAGGGCGGTACGCGGATCGGGGAGTCGCTCAAGACGCTGTTGGACGGGTGGAGCCAGCGCGCGGCGCTGCGTGGTGCGGTCGTCGTGCTGTGCTCCGACGGGTTGGAGCGCGGCGATCCGGAGCTGTTGCGCACGCAGATGGCGCGATTGCGTCGCCTGGCGTATCGGGTGGTGTGGGCGAACCCGCTGAAAGGGTCGCCTCGCTACGAGCCGCTCGCTCGGGGGATGGCGGCGGCGTTGCCGAGCATCGATGTGTTCCTGTCCGGCCATAACCTCGAGAGCCTCGAAGCGCTTGCAGAGGCGCTGTCTCCGTAGCTTCGGGAACGCGCCACACGGCGCCGCAGCGGTACCCTTGGCGGGTGCCGGTGGAAGATGACATCGCGACGTACGGGGCTCCCGCACCGGTCCAGGTGCAGCCGAAGCGGGCCAGACGAGGGTTCTGGCTCGTGACCGGCGCGCTGCTGCTCGGGTCGGTCTTCATGCTCGTCGAGATCTTCGCCAACTTCGGCGTCAAGGACACGGTCGCGCACGCCGAGCACACCTTGCGCGCGGCGCAGGCCGCGGCCGAACACATCCGCGACGCCGACGGGTCCTACGCCGACGCCGATCACATCCGTCTCGTCGCGGTCGAACCCTCGATCACCGCGGTGGCGGGCGAGGAGTTCGCCCGCGGTCTCGATCAGGTGAGCGTGGCGGCTGAGAGCGCTTCGTGGGGCGCCGCCGTCGAGGCTCGTGCCGGGGCGTGCTTCTACATCCACCTCACCGCCGACGGCCAGGTCTTCTACGGCGTCGGCACGGTGTGCACCGGTCAAGAAGCCTTGCGGGCAGCGGATCCTCGCTGGTAGTCATTTCGGGTAGCTCTGCCTACCGATACTTAAGTACGCGGGCGCCTCGGCGACGGTTCCCGCATGAGCGCGACACGGGTCTGGGCGAAGCGGGGAGTCGCGGTGCTTGCCGTGTGGGCGATCGCACTGGGCGTGGGCGCGCAGCAGGCATCCGCCGTACCCAAGGTGGTCACGAAGCGGACCCTCGCACCCGGCGTCGTCTACCGACAGATCACCGACGCGGCAGCTCCCTACCGCGTCTACACCGTCGGGTTCGATCCCGCGCGCGCCGCAACCCTGGACACCATCTTGTCGGCGTCGCGGGTCGGGTCGTCCGCGCGGACGAGCGCGATGTCAAGTGGCGCAGGAGCGCTCGTGGGGATCAACGGCGATCTCAACGATTGGCCGGGCCGCCCGACCCACCAGTACGTGAGCGACGGTATGGTCGTGCAGACGGGCTCGCGACCCGGTGTCTCGTTCGGGTTTCGCCGCGACGAGCAGGGTGGATCGATCAGGTTCCGCCCACTCCTCATCACGGCCCGCTCCGGGCAGTCGTCTATGCAAGTGTCGAGCTGGAACACGGATGCGCCGAAGACCGACACCGTCGTGGGCTACAGCAGCTACGGAGGCAATGCAGCGAGGCCGGGAACGAATCAGTGCAGCGTTCGCCTCGTGACGCCGAGCGCGCTGCGCTGGAATAGCGACCAGGTCGGCGTCGGCAGGGATTACACGGTCGAGGACGTGCGCTGTAGCAGCTCGAGCGCGATGAGCGTCACCAAGGGAAGTGTGATCTTGACCGCGAAGATGGTCGGGGCCGGCGCGAGTTGGATCGAGGGCCTGCAGGTCGGTCAGTCGGTGAACGTCGGCTGGGCCAACGGGATGATCGGGGCGATGGACATCGTGAGCGGGAACGCGTTGATCCTCAAGGACGGCGTGCCGCAGTTCGCGCCCGATTGCAACGACCGCCTGTGCAAGCCGAACCCGCGCACCGCGATCGGCATCACCGCGGCCGGCCGTGTGATCTTGCTCGTGGTCGATGGTCGGTCTGCGGGTTCGCCGGGCATGACCTTGGCGCAGTTGGGGCGCGAGATGAAGGCGCTCGGGGCCCTCGACGCGATGAATCTGGACGGCGGTGGCTCCGCGACGATGTGGATCAAGGGTCTCGGCGTGGTGAACCACCCAACCGACTCGACCGGCGAGCGGCCCGTGTCGAACGCGATCTTGATCCTGCCAGGCTCCGACGCCGGTGAGCCCTCGCCCCGCGCCGCGCTTTGACGGCCCACATCCCCTGCAGGCGACGCAGCCTCGCCGATGGCCGACCCCGGGTAGTTCTTCCTACCCGCATTCAAGTATCACCCGGTGTGATGCCGACAACTCACCCATGCGAACGACAGGGATGTGGGTTAAGCGGGGTGTCGCGGTGCTGGCCGTTTGGGGGATGGCGCTCGGAATGGGGGCGCACGGCGCGTCCGCCTTTCCGAAGGTCATCACCAAGAAAACCCTTGCGCCGGGAGTCGTGTATCAGCAGATCTCGGATACGGCGGTCCCCTACCGCGTGTACACGGTGGAGTTCGATCCCGCCCAGCCGGCGACGCTCAACACGGTGCTGTCTGCCACACAGATCGGCACGTTCGCGCGAACCAGCACGATGGCGACGAGCGCAGGAGCGCTGGCTGCGATCAACGGCGATCTGAACGACTGGCCCGGTCGCCCCACGCACCAATACGTGACCAACGGCATGGTTGCCCAAACCGGCTCCCGCACCGGGATCTCGTTCGGCTTTCGACGCGACGAGACAGGTGGCGCGATCGGGTACCACCCGCTCGTGATCTCGGCACGCGACGCGCAGACCACAGGTTCCGCGACGGTCGCGAGTTGGAACACGGAGCCGCCCGCGACCAACCAGGTCGTCGGCTACAGCGGCTACGGCGGGAAATACGAGAAACCCGGCACGAACCAGTGCAGCGCGCGTCTTGTCTCGCCCACTGCCCTACGGTGGAACAGCAAGCAGTCGGGCGTCGGCAGGGACTACACGGTCGATTCGGTGCGCTGCAGCAGCTCGACCGCGATGACGGTGACCACCGGTTCCGTGGTGCTAACCGCGAAGCTCAGCGGAACGGGCGCGACGTTCATCAAGAACATGAGTATCGGTCACACGGTGCACGTCGGATGGTCAAACGGCATGAGCGCAACGATGGACGTCGTCAGCGGCAACGCCTTGATCCTGCAAGGCGGCGTGACGCAATTCGCGTCGAACTGCTCGGCGGACATCTGCGACCGCAACCCGCGTTCGGCGATCGGCATCACCGCGACAGGCCACGTGATCTTGCTGGTCGTCGACGGCCGCTCGACGGGGTCGCCCGGCATGACCCTGTACCAACTGGGACGTGAGATGAAGTTGCTCGGTGCGGTCGACGCCATGAACCTCGACGGCGGTGGCTCGGCGACGATGTGGATCAAGGGCATCGGTGTGGTGAACCACCCCACCGATGCGGCCGGCGAACGACCGGTGTCCAACGCGATCGTGATCATCCCGGGGGCAGACGCCGGCGAGCCCTCGCCTTTGGCAGCCCGCGCGACGATCTGACGTCTCGCGCAGGAAGCGCTCGGTCCAGGAGCTCGATCGGGTGCACGACGGGTACATCGGCGCCCAGATCGCGCAGGTGTGTCGCGAGCTGGATCGAGCACCCCGGGTTCGCGGATGCCACGGTCGTCGCGCCGGTGTCACTGATCGCAGCGGCCTTGCCGTGCCCGAGACTGCCCGCCGTTTCCGGCTGGCTCGTGGCGTAGATACCGGCGGCGCCGCAGCATCGATCGCCATTCGTTATCTCGACGAGTTGCAAGCCCGGGATCTGCGCGAGCAAGGCGCGCGGGGCCGCATGGATGTGCTGAGCCCGCAGCGCATGACAGGCGTCGTGATAGGCGACCGTCGCCGGCACGGGTTGCAACGCCACATCGCCGAGCCCGTGTTCCCCCAAGAACTCCATCAGGTCGTGCACGGGCAGCTCGGCGCCCGGGACGAGCTCGGCGTACGTCTTCATGTGCGCGCTGCAGCCGGCGGCGTTCGCGATGACGACGTCGGCGTTCGCGAACGCGTGCGCGGCACGGGTGGCCAGTCGTCGTGCCACGCCGAGCCGTCCGTTGTGCGCGGGTAGGGCGCCGCAACAGGCCTGACCCCTCGGCACCGTGACCCGCCAGCCCGTACGCGTGAGCACGCGGATCGTCGCGAGATTGACCTGATGGAACCAGCGGTCCTGCACGCACCCGGCGAGCAGCGCGACCGTACCGCGCTCGGTCGTTCCGGGCGGCGGCGCGCTTCGCCTTGGCAATCGCGCGAAGGCCGCGCCATGGGTCGGCACGACGGATCGCACGCGATGGGGTAGGAGCGGACGGATCACCGGCTGCAACAGCGTCGCGAGGCGGATCGCGGACGGGTGCGGCAGCACCCAGTGGAATCCGAGCCAGTGGAGGAACCGCGTGCGTCGCGGGCGGGTCGGTTCCACCTGTTCGCGGGCGGCCTCCATGATCCGTCCGAACGGCACGTGCGATGGGCAGACGTCTTCACACGCCCGGCAGACAAGGCAGCGATCCATGAAATCGGCGAAGGTCGCATCGGCGTTCGCACCCTCGGCGACCGCCCGCATCGCGGCGATCCGCCCCCGTGGCGACGCCGACTCTTCACCGGTCAGTCGGTAGGTGGGGCAGTGCGGCAGACACAGCCCGCAGGCGACGCACGACGCGAGATCGTCGGGCGCCGGCGCCGCGCGCCCCGGATGCCATCCGATTGTCTCGATCGGGCCGGTCCCGACGAAACGCGCGCCCTCGGGCAGCTCGGTGCCGAGCGGCGGCTGTACCCCGGTGTCCATGGCCGGATGGTACGGCCGGTTGGTCGGCTTCACGGGAGCGCTGTGGTACAACCCTGCTTCTGACGTGATCGACGAGGAGAACCGCGTGTCCGACTTGCCTCCGCCGCCCGGCGACACTTCCGCCGAGATCTCCGCGGCGCCCTTGCCGATGCAGCCCGGCGCGCCGACGCCACCCAAGCGCTCGCGCACCCGCTGGATCGTTGGCATCGTGGTGATCGTCTTCGTTGCCGCGATCGCCGCGATCGCTGCGAGCGGTGGAGACGACAGCTCACCGGGCGCGGTGGCCTCCTCGCCGAGCGCGACGGTCGCCCTGGAACCGAACGCCCCCGCACAGCTGAAGGCGAGCGTCGGTGCGTTCGAGGTCCGGTTGTCTTGGGAGGCGGGCTCGGGGGATGGGAGCGAGACGGACGTCTACGACATCGTGCGTGACGGACGGGTGGTCGGCCACGCGAAGCCGGCCGGTACTTCATGGACCGATGACGATGTGCTGCCGACCTCGATCTACGACTATCAAGTGATCGCCGTGAGTGCCGACGGGGCTCGACGGGGATCCAGCGTGCGGGCGAAGACCAAGGCAGCGCCACCGGGTACCGCGGCGCTGACAGGGGTGTTCAACGTGAAGGTCCATCCGACCTCGCACACGGGCTTCTCCTCGTTCAGCGACAAGGACTTCACCGCTGGCTGGCGCTTCGTGCCGCAGTGCAAACAGCCGCCGTGCGACACTCAGGTGCGAAACTTCAACGTGAAGGACTTCACAACGACGCTGCGCCTCGCCGAGGGGACCTACACCGGCCCCGTGACCGTCAGCGGTTACATCCATTGTGGGAGTGCGTCGCTGATCTCCACGTTCACGATCACCGTCCACGCGACCGGATCGGATGTCGTCAACAACGCATGGAAGGTGACGAGATTCTCGGGGGAGCTGACGATGTACTCCTCGGCGCAGTTCGGTTGTGTGTCATCGAGCGCCCGATACGACGTCACCGGCGCGCTACAGAACACTTAGCCAGACGGCAGCCGGGGCGCGTGCCAATGTCTTGCGGGGGCCAGGATCGTGGCGGGGTCAAAGGCTGCCTTGATCCGAAGATGGACCCCGGGTGCGTCGATCGCCGACTCGCCGAGCCCGCCGGGGCCGCGTACCACGGGGGCGATGCCGCCGAGTTGCGTGACACGCGCTCGCAGGCTCGACACCACGGCCGCATCCGCGCACGGCACCCACGCGTATCCCACTGCCATCAGGGCGCGATAGTCGTCCACGTCGTCGAGCAAGCGTTGAAGCTTCGACGGCGTGACGGCTGCTTCGGCAAGGATCGGCGATGCGGCGAACAACGGTTGCGGGAACGCGGCGGGGTCCTCGTCGGTGAACGACGTGAGGCCCCCAAGCGCGGACGCTTGTTCGGCGACTTCCTCGGGCCAACCCTCGACGCGGATGGTGACGTGACCGGGCGCGGCGATGACGGCCGCGGGCAGTGGCACCGTCTCGAGCACACGCCTTGCCAACTCCAGGCCTCCTTCGTTCGTGACCAGCGTTCGGGACGCTTTGGGCAGGGGCCGAACCTTCAGAGCCACCTGGGTGATCACGCCGAGCGTGCCGAGCGAGCCCGTCAGCAAGCGATGCAGATCGAAGCCGGTCACGTTCTTGACCGTGCGGGCGCCGCTGCGAACCTGGCGGCCGTCGCCCGTCACGAGGTGCATCTCCACGACCGTGTCGCGCAGCATGCCGACGCGCAGCTGGCGAGGCAGCGCCACGTCGGCAGCGATCACCCCCCCGACGGTGGCCTCGTCCGGCGCGTCGACCGCCCATTCCTGCCCGCCGGCCGCGAGCATCGCGGTGAGGTCACGGATGCGCATGCCCGACTCGACGGCGCAGAGCATCTCGGCGGGGTCATAGGCCACGGTTCCATCCAGCAGGGTCGTCCACAGCTCGGCGTCGATCTCGCTCGGGTTGCCCTTGTCGATGTGCTGGCGCCCCCCGACCACCAGCAGGCGGGTACCGTCGGCGCTTGAGGCGCGCAGCGCGTCGGCGACCTCGCCCGCCGTGTGCGGATGGATCAGATCCATGTGCCCTCCGGAAGTTCGCCGGCGCGCGCCAACGCCGCGGCCGCGTAGTCGCCACACCGCGCGCCGTCAGGCAGCACCTTGCGCGGGTTCATGCGGCCATCCGGGTCGAACGCCGCGCGCACGCAAGCCTGCGCAGCCAGATCTTCGTCGGTGAACACCAGCGGCATGAAGTCGCGTTTCTCCAAGCCGATGCCGTGTTCGCCGCTGAGCGCGCCGCCCGCATCGATGCACAGGCGCACCAGCTCGTCTGCGGCGGCCAGCACGCGTTCGAGCGTGCCCGGCACGGACAGGTCGAACGAGAACAGCGGATGCAGGTTGCCGTCGCCGGCGTGAAAGACGTTCGTGACGATCAGGTCGTGTCGCTTCGCGATGGCGTACACGCCGGTGAGGATCTCGGCGAGCATCGTGCGCGGAACGACGCAATCGTGCAGGTGGTAGTGGGGCGCGATCTGCGCGATCGCGCCGAAGGCGGCTTTGCGACCTTTCCACAGCAGGGCTCGCTCCGCTGCGCTGGAGGCCACGCGCACCGTGCCGACACCGTGCTCGTGAGCCGCCAGCGTGACCTCCGCCGCGGCCGCCTCGACGCCGGCGGGCAAACCATCGAGCTCGACCAAGAGCACGGCGGCCGCGTCGGTCGGGTAGCCGGCGTGGGCGAAGTTCTCGACGGCACGCACGATCCCGCGATCCATCATCTCCAGGGCTGCGGGCACGACGCCGCGCGCAACGATCGCCGACACCGTGGCGGCACAATCACGCACCCGTTCGAAATCCAGCAGCATCGTTCGCACCGCGGGGGCTATCGGCGTCAGTCGCACGCACGCCGCCGTGACGATGCCGAGGGTCCCTTCCGAGCCGACCATGACGCCGCGCAGGTCATACCCCGCCGAGTCGGGCCCTTCGCTGCCGAGTCGAACGATGCCGCCGTCGGACAGCGCGACGTCCAGCGCCAGGATGTGCGCGCTGGTCACGCCGTAGGCGAGGCAATGCGGCCCGCCGGCATTGGTGCTGACGTTGCCGCCGATCGAGCTGACCTGTTGTGACGACGGGTCGGGCGCGTAGGTGAAGCCGGTCGGCGCGAGCGCGTCGCTGAGGTCGAGGTTGAACACGCCGGGCTCGACCCATGCGAGCCGGTCCTCGGCTCGCACTTCCATGATCCGGTTCATCTTGGTCGTCACGACGACCAGCGCGTCGCCGATCGGGGTGGCGGCCCCCGCGAGACCGGTGCCGCTTCCGCGAGGCACCACGGGTAGTCCGTGCGCCGCGGCCACGCGCATGCAGGTCGACACGTCGCCCGCGCTTCGCGGGAACGCGACGAGCCCGGCCGACCCCTCCACCATCGAGGCGTCTCTCGCGTACAGGCGCAGGGCAAGCGGATCGGCAAGGACGGCGTCGGCGCCAAGGGCGCGTTCGAGGTCGCGTCGTGCTGCTGCCAGGTTGGTCACTGACGACAGGCTACGTCAGCGTTTCGTCAGGGAAAGCAGCGTGAACGAGCCGTGCTGCTCGGTGAGTGTGCGGTCGAGGCGATAGCCAGCGGGGTGCTTCCACCTGGCAAGATCGGCGGGCTCGGCTGTGGGGTTGGCGAGCAGGAACCGCACGAGCGCCCCCTTCAACGACTTGTTGTCGTGCGAGACCGTTATGAACTTCCCGTCGCGGTGTTGGAGGAATCGGACCGTCCATTGGTCGATGTCGCCCACCGGGTGCCAGGCGGCGGCGTGCTCGTTCGGCAAGAGGTTCCATACGTGGCGATCGGCAGCGAGGTCGCTGAGGCGGGCGGACAGCGGCTCGCGCCACCACGTGGAGAGCTTGCCCACCGGTGCGAGCGTCGCGCCCATCTTGAGCTTGTAGCTCGGGATCGGGTCGGCCGCGGTGACCAGTCCCCACAGACCGGAGAAGATCACGACGCTGTCATCGAGACGCCTGCGGTGCGCGGCGCTGAGCGAGCGGTGGTCGAGCGCGTCGTAGAGCACGCCGGTGTAGCGCTCGATCGCCGATGTGGTCTGTGCTTTCGCGACGGCGCGGTTCGCCGCCGTGGCAGCGGCGAGCGCGTTGCCCGTGACGTCGAGCAGTTTGGCTCTTGCAGTTTCCTCGCCGCTCATCGCGGCGGCAAGCGCGCGGATCACCGCCTTTCGCTGGATGTCGAGGTCGATCGCCATCGAGCCTGCGAGCCACCGAGGGCCGGCGCCACCCGTGGCCTTTCCTTCAGAGGGCGGAAGCAGGATCAGGGGGAGTGGCTGCGCCATGTGGGACCGGCGTCTCGCGTGCTACGCCACGCGACCGGGGTTGCCCGACGCGTCTTCGAACGGCAATCCGGCGGCGGCCCACGCTTCCATGCCGCCCTCGACGTTCGTCGCGTCATACCCGCGAGCCTGCAGCATCATCGTCGCGAGCTCGCTTCGGTTGCCACTGCGGCAGATCACGGCGATCGGGATCGCCTGATCGAGGTCGCTGCCGGCGCCGGCCATGATCGAGTTGACGGGCAAGTGGACGGCGCCGGCTACGCGGCCCGCCTCCCACTCGTATGCCTCGCGGCAGTCGACGAGCTGGATGCTCTCCAACCGATCGTGGACGCCTTTGACATCGCTGAGCTCGCTCATAAGGGGAGGAATGCTACCAGTGAGGTCGGATATTCCCGAAGGCGCGCGCTCATGCCAGGGCGCGTTCGAAGGCAGCGAAGGAGCGTGCGTCGAACAGCACGAAACGAACCTCCGACACGTCCGTCGCCGTTGCTCGGATCGCGGCGATCGCGACGGGAGCGGCCGCCTCCACCGGGTAGCCGAAGGCGCCCGTCGACACGGCGGGGAACGCGATGGTGTCGGCGCCGAGCTCGTCGGCGATGCGCAGGCACGAGGCGTGGCATGCCCGCAGGAGGTCCGCATCGCGCGGGGTGCCGCTGTACACCGGTCCGACCGTATGGATCACCCAGCGAGCGGGGAGGTCGCCGGCAGTCGTGGCGACGGCCTCGCCGACCGGGAGCCCGTCGATGAACGTGGTCTCCCGGATGGCCTTGCAGGCATCCAGGATCGCGGGTCCACCTCGCCGATGGATCGCCCCGTCGACGCCGCCGCCGCCCATCAACGAGCGGTTCGCGGCATTCACGACGGCATCGACCTCCTGCGTCGCGATGTCACCCTGTACGAGCACGATCTCCGGCATCGCACGAGCATCGTAGCCCCCAGCGCATCGCGTAAGGTTCCTGTGTGGCGGCCGAACTCGATCTGCTGGTCCTCGGCGATGCGAACCCGGACCTGGTCATGCGCGGCGGCGGGGTCGTGCCCGCGTTCGGCCAGGCAGAGCACCTGGTCGAGGATGCGCACCTGACGCTTGGAGGATCCGGCGCGATCTTGGCGTGCGGTGCCGCGAAACTCGGGTTGCGCGTCGCGATCAGCGCGGTCGTCGGAGACGACCTCTTCGGCCGGTTCGTTCGCGAGAGCCTCGCCAACGGGGGAGTCGACACGAGCGGTGTCGCGACCGATGTCGACATCGCGACCGGTATCACGGTCGTGCTGTCGGGGAGCGACGATCGCGCGATCCTCACGATGCTCGGCACGATCGCGAGCCTGCGCGCAGAGCTGATCGAGCCGTCGCTGCTTGCGCGTGCTCGCCACGTGCATGCGAGCTCTTACTACCTGCAGGCCGCGCTTGCCCCCGGTCTCGCGGACATCTTCGACCGGGTGCATGACGGCGGCGGCACCACATCGATCGATCCGAATTGGGATCCCGCCGAGACGTGGGACGGAGCGCTGGGTGATCTGTTGACCAAGACCGACGTGTTCTTGCCCAACGCGATGGAGGCGACCCGCATGGCGCACACGTCCGACCTGGAGGAGGCCGTGCGCATCCTGGGCTCGCGCGCGGGCGTCGTCGTGGTGAAGAACGGTGACCGCGGAGCGATCGCCTTCGCGCAGGGCGAGGTGTATCGCGTCGAGGGGCTCACGCCCGATGTCGTGGACACGACCGGTGCGGGCGATTCGTTCGATGCCGGGTTCCTCGCGGCGCGGCTCGGCGGTCATCCCGTGCAACGTGCGCTCGCGATCGCGAACGCGTGCGGAGCGTTGTCGACGCGCGCGATGGGTGGCACGGACGCGCAAGCCACTCTGGACGAGGCCCTCGAGCTGATCGATGCGGGAAGCGCGGCATGATCGTCGCGCTGGCCGCGAACCCCTCGATCGACAAGCTGTTCGAGATCGATCGACTCGTGAAGGGCGATATCCACCGGCCACTCGGTTTCGTACAGGTCGCGGGCGGCAAGGGACTGAACGTCGCGCGCGCTGCCCACGGTCTCGGGGCCGACGTGACGGCCATCTCGATGCTTCGTGGACACGCCGGGAAGTGGCTGGAAGAGCAGCTGTCGGCCGAAGGGGTGCGTGGGGCGTTCGTGTGGGTGCACGGCGAGAGCCGTTCGTCGCTGTCGGTGGCCGATCGCGAGACCGGCGGCTTGACCGAGTTCTACGAGCACGGTTCGGTGGTGCCGGCCGCGGCCTGGACGGAGCTGATGCAAACGGTGTCGGAGTCGTGGGCGCCGGGTGGCTGGCTGACGATCAGCGGTTCCTTGCCTCGCGGTGCGCCCGATGACGGCTACCGCGATCTGGTCGCAGAGGCTCGCACCGCCGGCGTGCTGGTTGCGGTCGACGCGGAGGGTGAACGGCTGCGACTCGCGCTCGAGGCCCGGCCCGAGATCGTGAAAGTGAATCAAGCCGAGGCGCGAGAGTTGCTCGGCGTGCCCACCGCACGACGCGAAGAGGCGTTGACCGCTGCCGCCAAGCTCCGCGATCTGGCCGGCGGCGACGGCCACGCCGGCGTCGTGACGCGTGGCGCCGAGGGCGTCGTGGTCGCCGCGCCCGACGGCACCCTGTACGAGGGCATGCTGTACGTGCGGGGCCGCTACCCGGTCGGCAGCGGCGACGCGTTCCTTGCGGGCTTGATCACCGCGCTGGATCGAGGTGACCGGTGGGACGAAGCGCTGTGCCTCGCGTTGGGCGCCGCCACGGCGAATGCCGAGCTCGCGGGAGCGGGCAAGCTCGACCCGGCCCGGGCGGCTGACCTCTCCGCGCAAGCCGAAGTCCGCATCGTGTAGTCGGTCGGCGTTAGGCGAGCAGGGCCGACGAGTACGGAAAGGGCGCCAGCACCTCGGCGCCGTCGGCGTTGACCAAGATCTCGTCGCCGAGTTTGACTCCGTGGCTGCCGCCCACTTCGCCCATGTAGCACTCCACGACAAGCGCCATGTCTTCTTGGATGACGCGGTCGGGGTTTGACTGCTGGTCTTGCGGGTGGCACACGCTTGGGCTCTCCTCCTCGAGGCCGACGCTGTGGATCATGCATTCGTACCGCTGCGGGATGAATCGCTCGGGGATCTTCGGCGCTGCGGCCGCGAGCTCCGCGCATGTGATGCCGGGGCGGACCAGTTCGGTCATTGCGAGCACCCACTCATGGGCGGCCCGATAGGTCGCGCGCTTCTCGGCGCTGGGTTCTGCGCCCGGCGCTACGAACGTCCGCGACACGCAGAAGAAGATCCCCTCGATGCCCACCGTGTCGGTGTCGACGTACACGAGGTCGCCGGGCTCGAGTGCGCGATCGGTCGTCTCGGCACGCCACGGGTTCGTGTTGGGACCCGAGCAGACCGTGTTCGTCGCCAGGTACTCGGCGCCGCGGCCGAGCATGCCCGAAGCAAGCGTCGCGAACAGGTCACGCTCGGTGACGCCGGGAGCGATCGCCGCCTCGAACTCGGCCAGCGTCTCCGACACGATCGTGCCGTTTCGCCGCAACAGCGAGACCTCCTGGGATGTCTTCACCTCGCGCGCCTCTTGGGTCGCAGGTGCCGAGTCGACGAGGGTCAAGCCCTCGGCCTGCAGCGCGATGACCCCAGGTGTTCCCAACCGGTCCACGCCAACACGATTGCGGCGAACGCCGAGTTCGCGCAGCGCCGATACGGCCTCGCCGGCGAACGTACGCGCCACCGCCCCCGGATCGTCGTAGAACTCCCAACCCTTCATCGGGCGAACGTCAAGTGCGCGCAGCCGCGACCTGTGTACTGAGTTCGGGTGCTCGAACAAGATCGGCGTGCCCTCGACCGGCACGACGGCGCAGCGCGTGAACGTGCTCATGCTCCAGATCGGCATCGCCGTCGCGCCGGTTGCGTAGCGCGTGTTCGGCTCGCTGAACAACAGGCACGCCTCGAGGTTGTGCGCGCGCATCGCCGCCTGCAGGCGCGCAAGCCGTTCGTCGCGCAGGAGTCCAAGATCCACGATCATGGCAGGACAGTAGCCGCGCGCTACCTGATCGCGATCCCGCTGTCGGCCTCGAACAAGTGCACACCCGCCGGATCGACCGCCAGGTGCACCGTCGAGCCGGGCGTCGGCCGCACGTCGGGAGCCAGACGAACGGTCACCGCCGCCCGATCCTGTGCGATGCCGTCGGCGAGCAATGTTGCCTCCTCGGGCTCGATCTGCACGCCCGCGTCTCGCGCCGACACCGTGCCGTGGACCAGTACTTCGTCACCGAGTGGCTCGACCACGTCGACGTGGAGTTCGAAGCCGGGCCCGGGATGCTCCTCGGACACCGGTCGAAGCCCCTCCGGGCGGATCCCGACGACCAGGTCGCCATCGGCGACGCCGGCTCGCGGGAACTCCAGGTCACCGGCCGAGATCTGTTCGGCCCGGGCCGTGCCGCTCAACAGGTTCATCGGCGGCGACCCGATGAACCCGGCCACGAACACGTTCGTGGGACGGTCATAGACCTCCTGCGGCGCACCCAGTTGCTGCAGCCGGCCCGCCGACAGCACGGCGATGCGATCGCCGAGCGTCATCGCCTCCACCTGATCGTGCGTGACGTAGATCGTCGTGATACCGAGCCGGTGATGCAGCTTCTTCAGCTCGGCGCGCATCTGCACGCGCAGTTTGGCGTCGAGGTTCGACAGTGGCTCGTCCAGCAGGAAGACCTGCGGCTCGCGCACGAGCGCCCGACCCATCGCGACACGCTGGCGCTGCCCGCCCGAAAGCTGCCCGGGCCGGCGTTGCAACAGCTCGTCGAGTCCCAGCATCGCGGCCATGTCGCCGACGCGTCGAGCGCTCTCGTCCCTGGGCACCTTGCGCTGGCGCAATGCGAACCCGAGGTTCCTTTCCACCGTCATGTGCGGGTACAGCGCGTAGTTCTGGAACACCATCGCGATGTCGCGGTCCTTGGGTGGGATGTCGTTCAGCACCGCGCCGCTCACGCTGATCGTGCCGGCGCTGATGCGCTCCAATCCGGCGACCATGCGAAGGGCGGTCGACTTGCCGCATCCCGATGGTCCAACCAGGATCAGGAACTCGCCGTCGTTCACGGTCAATGACAGGTCGTCGACCGCGATCGCGCCGCCGGGGAACACCTTGCTCACGTGGTCAAAGACGACGTCGGTCACCGCTCAGCCCTTCAGTCCCTGGGTCGCGATGCCGCGCACGAAGTATCGCTGCGCGGCGATGAACAGGATCAACATCGGCAGCATGCTCATCACGTTGCCGGCCATCAACAGGTTCGTGTCGTTCGCGTGCGAGCCCTGGAAGCTCATCAGCCCCAGCTGCAGCGTGAACGCCTTCTCCTTGTAGATCGTCACGAGCGGCCACAGGAAGTCGTTCCAGATCCACAGGAACTGGATCACGGCCAGCGTGGCCAGCGCCGGCAGGGACAGCGGCAGCACGATCACGAACAGCACCTTGAGGCGGCTCGCACCATCGATGCGGGCGGCCTCCTCCAGCTCGATCGGCAACGTCCGGAAGAACTGCGTGAGCATGAAGATGCCGAACACGTTGGCCAGGTTCGGCACGATCAGCGCCCCGAGTGTGTTCAGCAAGTGCATCTGCTTCACGATCAGGAACGTCGGGATCAGCACGACCTGGATCGGCACCATCAACGTGGCCAGCAAGAAGAAGTACGCGACGCCTCGGCCGAAGAACTTGATCCTTGCGAACCCGTAGGCGGCCAGCGAACACAACACGAGGTTCGACACGACGACGGTGGTCGTGACCACCGTCGTGTTCCAGAACCACCGCCCGAACGGCACGCTGTTGAATGCGTTCGGGTAGTTCCGCCACTGAAACGAGCCCGGCCACAGGATCGGTGGGAAGTGCTGCGTTTGGGCCAGCGTTTCGAACGAGGTCATCACGACCCACACCAGCGGCACGAGCATCACGAGCGCGACGGGCATCAACAACAGGTGCCAGGGACTGAACGGCAGCCAACGACGCCGCGGCGCTTCTACCATCCCCATTTCCCCGGGCAGCGTCGCGACGTCGACGACGTTCATGAGGAGTAGTGCACCGCCCGGTTGCCCAGCCAGAACTGCGCGAGCGTGAGAACGAGGAGCACCAGGAACAGCATGTAGGCGAGTGCCGCCGCATACCCCGCCGCGCTGAACCCGAACGAGCTGGTGAACGCGAGCTTAAAGATGTAGAAGACCGGCACGCTCGTGTGCTCGAGCGGCCCGCCCTTCGTTACGAAGAAGACCTCGTCGAACAGCTGTACCGCGCTGATCGTGGACCACACCACGAGCAACAGGGTGGCAGGCCCGAGCAGCGGCAGCGTGACATTGCGAAACGTCGACCAGCGGGTGGCGCCGTCCACCGCGGCCGCCTCCACCAGCTCGTGCGGTACTCCTTGCAGGGCTGCCAGATAGATGATCGTGTCGAACCCGAGCCACCCCCACACGGTCATGATCACGAGTGAGGGCAACGCACCGGACGGCGAGTTGAACCATCCGAAGGGTCCGAGTCCGACCTTGCCCAGCGTCCAGTTCGCGATGCCGAACGTCGCGTCGAACACCCACAAGAACATGACGCCGGTCGCGATCGTCGAGACCGCCACCGGGATGAACACCGCGAGCCGGTAGAAGCGGATCAGCCGGATCTTCTGGTTCAGTGCGATCGCCAGGAACATCGCGATCGCGATCGAAGACGGCACGAACAGGAACGTGTAGACGACGGCGTTCTTCGCCGCCCGGATCGCATGTGGGTCGCTCGCGATCTTCGTGTAGTTGTCGAACCCGATGAACGGCCGGTTGGGTGATAGCAGGCTGGCCTTCTGCAAGGACAGCACGAAGCCCCAGGCGATCGGGAAGATGCTGAACAGCGCGACCAGGAACACGGCCGGGAGCACGAACAGCCACCCCGCCAGATGGTCGGAGCGCCAGAGGCGCTGGGCGAGACTCGGTCGGCTCGGCGTGGCAGGTGCGACCGTCGCCACGGCGTCCTACCCGCCCGCGAGGACCTGGTCGACTTCGGCCGCCGCGTCGTCGAGTGCCTGCTGTGGTTCCGATTGTCCGAGCAGGACCGACACGATCGCCTGGCCCATGATCTGGCTGACCTGGTCGTAGCTGGTCAGTGCGGGCCGCGCTTTCTGCACGTTCTGCAGGTTCTCGGCGAACAACCCTTCCCCGGGGAACTTCGTGTTGAAGTCGGTCACGAACGCGTCGGTCACCACCGATGAGCGGGTCGGCAGATGGCCGGTTTCCATCGAATCTTGCTGGACCTGCTCGGGCGCGGTCAGCCACGCGAGGAACGTCTGGGTCGCCGCTGCGCGCTCAGGCCCGTTGTCGAACGCGACCCAGAAGTCCTGGCCCGAGATCGTCTGGTGCGACCCCGTGCCGCGCGAGCCCGGCATGATCTGCACGCCGTAGTTGACGTCCTTGTAGCCGGAGACGGCCCACGGCCCGCTGATCACCATGCCGACGTTGCCCGCGTTGAACAGCGCGTCGATCTTGGAGTTCGCCTCGTCGATGAACATGCTCTGGTCGGTGACCGCCATCGTCTGCAGCGTCGTGAGGGCCTCGACACCGGCCGGGGAGTTGAACGCGGCGTGGGTATTGTCTTGGGTCAGGATGTCGCCGCCGGCCTCCCACAGCATCGCGTCGAAGTGCCACACGGTGTCCTCGCTGCCGTCGGCTGGGAAGGCCATCCCGAACGTCTGTGTGGCCGGATCCGAGATCGCCTTGGCGGCGGCGACGAAGTCGTCCCATGTCCAGTCCGGCCCCGGAGCATCGAGACCGGCCGCTGCGAACAGGTCCGCGTTGTAGATCACCGCCAGGTTGCCCACCTGCGCGGGGACGCCGAGAACTTTCCCGTCGATCGTGCCTGCCGCCCGGACCCCTGCGAAGAAGTCGTTCCAGTCGTAGGCCTGATCCTGCGTGAGCGGCGCGAGGTCCATCACACCCGGCGCGGTCGCGATCTGTGCCATCGAGGTGCCGTACTGATACGTGATGTCGGGCTGCAGGTCGCCCTGCAGCGCGACGGTCAACTTCTCCAGCGCGTTGTCGTTCGAGCAACAGAACACGTCGTCGACGTGGATGTCCGGGTGCGAGGCGTTGAACGCGTCGATCTGGTTCTGCAGGGACAGGGCCTCGTGGTTGACCTGGCCGTTGGGCGACTCGACCTTGCCGTAGCCGTGCCACAAGGTGATCGTGACGGGCTCGCCCGAGCCCGAGCCGGAGCTCGAGCCCGAGCGATCGCCGCTCGTGCATGCAACCATGACCAAGGCGACGCCGAGCAGCGCCGCCACGAGTACCCGGCGCCGCATCTATCCGCCTGCCAGCACGGCGTTGACCTGTTGGGCGGCGTCGTCGAGCGCGGCTTGGGGCTCCGCCTGACCGAGCATCACCGTTACCACCGCAGTCCCCATGATCTGGCTGATCTGGTCATAGGTGGTGATGACCGGCCGCGCCTTCGTCACGTTCTCCAGGTTCGTCGCGAACAGACCCTCCCCCGGGAACTTCGCGTCGAACGCGTCAAGGAAGCCGGGCTCCTGCACGACCGAGTTTCGGATCGGCAGGTGTCCGCTGGTCATCGAGTCTTGCTTGACCTGTGCACCTGCGGTCAGCCACGTCATGAAGTTCCACGCCGCGTCGCCGCGACCGTCACCGTTGTCGAACATGACCCACATATCGGGCCCGGCGATCGTGGCGTGCGAGCCGTCGGCGTACGTCGGCATGATCTGCACGCCGTAGTTCGCGTCCGGGTAGGACGACAGTGCCCATGGCCCGGTGACCATCATGCCGATCTTGCCGGCGTTGAACAGCTCGTCGATCTTGCCGACGTTTTGCTGATCCAGGAACACCGACTGGTCGGTGACCGCCATCTGCTGCAGGGTCGTCAGTGCCTGCACGCCTGCCGGGGAGTTGAACTCGGCCTGCGTGTTGTCGGCATTCAGGATGTCGCCGCCCGCTTCCCACAACATGGCGTCGTAATGCCACACCGTGTCTTCGCTGCCGTCGATCGGAAAGCCGAAACCGAACTGCTGCTTGGCTGCGTCGGTCAGCGTCGTGGCGGCCACCTGGAAGTCGTCCCACGTCCAGTCGGCCGTCGGCTCGTCGAGTCCTGCGGCTTGGAACAGATCCTTGTTGTAGACGATCGCAAGGTTGTCGATCAGGGCGGGGATCCCGTACACCTGGTCGCCCACCGTCGAGGCGGCCCGCGCCCCTTCCGAGAAGTCGTCCCAGTTGAACCCGGCGTCTTGCACCCGCTCCGTGAGATCCATGATTCCCGGCACGGTCGCGAGCTGCGGCATGGACGTCCCGTACTGGTAGGTGATGTCGGGTTGGAGGTCGCCCTGCAGGGCCACCGTGAGCTTCTCGAGTGCGTGGTCGTTGGACCCGATGTAGTCCAGCGTCACGTGCACGTCGGATTGCATCGCGTTGTATTGATCGACCAGGTCGGTGAGGGCTTTGGCCTCGTAGTTGGTCTGCCCCTGGTTGTCGATCACCTTGCCGTAGCCGTGCCACATCGTGATGTCGACCGGCGTACCGTCGGTGGCCGAGCCGGACGACGAAGAGCCGTCCGAGGTGCATGCGGCTGCGACCAGCGCGATCGCGGCGAGGGCCGCCGTGAGCATGATGCGCTTCTTCATGTTCTTCCCTCCTCTTGCAGCACCACCGAGCGGGTCAGATGGCGTGGATGGTCAGGGTCAAGGCCGCGCGCTTGCGCGAGCGCGACCGCGGTCCTATGGATGAGTACGAGTTCTGCCATGGGGTCGAGTTCACCGATCCGCACGGTCGCGCCCGTGGACGCGACGTCGTCGGCCACGCCGGCGTCCGGGGAGCCCAAGATCCACACGAGGGTCGAGGGGCCGGCCACGCTGATCGGACCGTGTCGGTATTCCATCGCGGGGTAGCTTTCCGTGTGGGCCTGCGCCGTCTCGCGGAGCTTCAGAGCCGCTTCGTTGGCCAGGCCGACGCTCCACCCCGCGCCGAGGAACACGAAATGGTCGAAGTCGCTCGGATCGTGGGGCAGCGGCATCGAGATCGCGCGCTCGGCATCGGCGATCGCGGGCTCGAGGTTCTCGCCGAGGTGTGCCCGCAGGAACGCGAGCGCGCTCGTGGCGAAGCGCGTCTGGACCACCGAGCGCTCGTCTGCGAAGTCCAACGTGACGTGGTGACCGGCGAGCTCGCCCACAGGGGAGTCGGCCACGGCGGTGATCGCGGTGGTGAGCGTCGCTTCTTGGCGCATGCGCTCGATCGCGCGCACCACTTCCGTCGTCGTGCCGCTTCGGCTGATCGCGATCGTGCGGTCGATCGGCCGGTTCACGGGCAGTTCGGTCGGCGTGAACGCGTCGGTCACACCGAGTCCCATGTGCAGCTCCGCCCGGCGGGCGGCGTAGGACTGCGCGACGAACCAGCTGGTGCCACACCCGAGCGCGACGACGCGCTCACCCGCGTGCGGCAAGACGAGGACGGACTCGGCGGCCAATGCCGCAGCCTTGCGCCAGCACTCGGGTTGTGACGCGATCTCCCGCTCGGTCTCCGTCATCCACGGCGCAGGCTAGTGCTCGTTCATGCGTGGAGTCAACTTAGAACGAGCATGAACGTGCACGCTGGGTGTATCGTCGCGAACGTGCATCAGGCGGAGCGGCTCTCGACGATCCTGACCGAGCTGTCGGAAGACGGCACCGTCGAGGTGGCCGACCTCGCGTC
>JANMPG010000243.1:0-10271 GCA_031369745.1 Actinomycetes bacterium | reverse complement strand
GTGACCGACGTGGTCACCGTGCACGCCTCAGACGATGAGGGCAACGACACCTCGGACTTCGATGATGCCCTCGTCACGATCCTTGACGTGCAGCCCTCGATCACCGTCACCAAGACCGCCGGCGACGCACTCGATGGCGTGACGTTCCACGTGAACGAGCCCGGCGACACCGTGACCTACACGGTCACGATCAAAAATACCTCGCCAGCCTCCACGGACCCGGTCGAGGTGACCTCGTTCGAAGACGCCGTGGGTGGTTCCGGCTCGACGCCTGGCGATCTTGCCTGCGAGGACGGCAACGGCGATCCGTTCGACTTGTTCGTCGACGCGATCGAGCCCGGTGACACGGTGACGTGCACCTTCACGCGGATGGTTGGCGGGGATGGACCCAGTAGTCAGACAGACACCGTCAGCGTGGTTGCCGCCGACGACGACACCGGCGGCACCGACGCGACCGACTCGGATGTTGCCACGGTCGCGATCGACAACGTGGCCCCGACCGCGACCTTCACCAACAACGGCCCGGTCAACGAAGCGAGCCCGGCCACCGTGTCGTTCTCCAGCCAGTTCGATCCTTCATCCGATGACACGCTGGCAGGATTCCGCTACGCCTACAGCTGCACGAATGGTTCCCTGCCGAGCACCTACATGGCTGCAGGCACGAGCGCGAGCACGATGTGCACGTTCTCGGACAACGGCAGCTACACGGTCTCGGGTCGGATCTTCGACAAGGACAACGGCTACACGCAATACATGACGACCGTCGTGGTGAACAACGTGGCCCCGACGATCGATTCGTTGGTCTCCGGTGGTTCGGTGGCCTGTGGCGGAAGCAACAGTGTATCCATCAACTTCCACGATCCAGCTGGTGCGAACGACACTTACACCGCGCACATCAACTGGGGCGACAGCACAACCAGCGCGCCCACGGGTATCTCAAGCGGCTACGTGGCTAGTCACGTGTACGCGTCCGGGGGGAACCACCTCGTGGTCGTGACGGTGTCCGACGAGGATGGCGGAGTGTCTCCCTCGGCGCAGACAACGCTGACGGTGAACTACAACACGGGCGGGATCCTCCAGCCTGTCAACTGGACGCAGGCGAAGAACGATCCGAGCATCTTCAAGTACGGGAGCACGATTCCGGTGAAGGTTCAATTCATGGATTGCAACGGCGCCGTCGTGCCCAACCTGTCCGTCGCCATCGCCGTCAAGAAGATCGCGGGCTCTACGCCAGTGACCGGCGTCGACGAGAACATCACGAACACGAACTCTCCCGACAGCGGGGGATTCATGCGAGGAGACGGGAACCAGTACATCTACAACCTCAACACCAAATCGCTGAGTGATGCAACAGCTACGTACACCATCACGCTGACGGTCCAATCGACTGGGCAAACGGTCCTGACGAACTTCGGAACGAGGGCGAAGTAGAAGGCAAAGTAGGCCGACTGCGCGCAGGCGCCTGGAAGGTTCCGGCGAGAGGGCCGTCACCACTTGTCTACCGGCTGGTAGATAGTGCATAATCTGCCGCGTGGTAGAGAACGCAGCTCGCCAGAGCATCGTTGAAACCCTTGCAGGAAAGCGCATCCTGCTCACGGGCGTTACCGGCTTCCTCGGTCAGGTGATCCTGGAGCGGCTACTGCTGGACTTTCCGGACACGCACACGACCGTGCTGGTGCGCTCGCAGCAGTCCTCGACGGCGGTCGACCGTGTTCATTACCTGACCCGCAAGCCTTCCTTCGACGTGTTGCGCGAACGTCTCGGTGGCGACGACGCGCTCCTTTCCCTGCTCGACAGCCACGTCGACGTGATCGATGGCGATTTCACGCGGGGCGAGCCCGACATCCCCGCCGGTTTCGACGTGGTGATCCACTCGGCGGCTACCGTCAGTTTCGATCCGCCGATCGACGACGGGTTCCAGACCAACGTGCTGGGCGCGCAGAATCTCTATCGGGGCGCGACCAACAACAACGCTCCGCACCTGGTGCACGTCTCGACCGCGTACGTGGCGGGCGTGCAAAAGGGCGTCATCCCCGAAGGTCCCCTCGATCACAAGATCGACTACGCGCTCGAAGCGCGGATGGCGATGCAGGCCCGGGGCGAGGTTGAGTCCGCGAGCCGCAAGCCCGAGATGCTCGAGCACTTCATGGCCAAGGCGGCCAAGGAACATTCGCGTGCCGGCCCCAACACGGTGAGCATCGATGCGGAGGAGCGCCGCAAGAGCTGGATGGACCAGCGCCTGATCGAGTACGGGCGCATGCGCGCGCGCACGCTCGGATGGCCCGACGTCTACACCTTCACGAAGGCGATGGGGGAGCGTGCCGTCGAGGACCTGGCGCACGAGCGCGGCCTGAGCCTGAGCATCGTTCGCCCGTCGATCATCGAGTCGGCGCTCGCGCACCCGTCGCCCGGCTGGATCGACGGCTTCAAGATGGCCGACCCGATCATCCGGGCCTACGGGATGGGCCAGATCCCCGAGTTCCCCGGCATCCCCGAGGGCATCGTCGACCTGATCCCGGTCGACTACGTCGTGAACGCGATCTTGGCCGTCGCCGCGACGCCGCCTCCTCCCGGTGAGCCCGCGCACTACAACGTGTCGAGCGGGGATCGCAACCCGTTGCGATTCTTCGAGCTGTACGAGTACGTGCGCGAGTACTTCGAGGCCCACCCGCTGCCCGAGCGCGGCCGCGGCGAGCACAAGGTACCGACCTGGGACTTCCCGGGCAACCTGAAGGTGGAGAAGATGCTCCGCCGGGCGGAAACGTTCGTAGGCCTTGCAGAGCAAGTGGTCACACACTTGCCAAAGTCCAAGATGATGCGCGACGCCGTCACGCGCGTGGACCGCGACCAGGCGCGGGTCGACTTCATCGAGCGCTACTCGGATCTGTACGGCATGTACACGGAGACCGAGGTCGTCTACACGGACGCGCGCGTCCAGTCGCTGTGGAACAGCTTGACCGACGAGGATCGCGCCCTGTTCCCGTTCGATGCCGGCGTGCTGGATTGGAAGTACTACCTGCAGGACGTGCACTGCCCCGCCGTGACGCAGAGTTTGCGCGAGCTGTCGCGCAAGGACCGCGAGAAGCCGGCCGTGACGATCCGACCGCGCGACGACACCGTGCTGGCGGTGTTCGACATGGAGGGCACGATCATCTCGTCCAACGTCGTGGAGTCCTACGTATGGACGCGCTTCGCGGACCTGTTGATCGACGATTGGCCGGCCGAGATGGTGAGCGTGTTCGGGCGGATCCCGGGCTACCTGCAGATCGACCGGCGCGACCGCGGGGACTTCCTTCGGACGTTCTTCCGCCGCTACGAAGGCGCGAGCGTTGCGCGGGTGGACGCGCTCATCCGGCACCACGTGGCCGAGTTCATGTTGCAGAAAGCCTCACCGGCGGGGATCCGGCGGATCCGTGAACATCGCGCGGCCGGTCACCGCACGATCATGATCACGGCGGCGGCCGAACCGTTCGTGCGCCCGTTGCACCCGTTGTTCGACGTGTTGATCGGGGCCGATCTGGAGGTTCGTGACGGGCGCTACACGGGCTTCATGAGCGCGCCGCCGCTCGTGGGCGAAGCGCGCGCCGCATGGCTGCGCCGATACGCGTCCGACAACGACATCGATCTTCGCTACTCCTACGCGTACGCGGATTCGTATTCGGATCTGCCGCTACTGCGCGCGGTGGGCAACCCCGTTGCGGTGGCCCCCGACTCGGCGCTGTACCGACATGCCAGGCGACGTCGCTGGCCGATCGAAGAATGGGGGATGTCCAAAGGCATGCCCAAGGTCCGATTCCCGAAGCCGGCGGTGCGCTGATGACGACCCTTGCGCTGGAATACTTCCGGAGCGCCCCGCGGTTCCTCGGCGCAAAGGTGATCGGGTCGAAGGCCCCGGGATTGATCGCGGGACCTCTTGCCCCCCTGCGATTGGTCAACGCGAAGGATCCGGAGCCGCCGAGCGGCCATGAGGGCTGGGCTCGGGTGAAGCCGACGCTTGCCGGCATCTGCGGCTCCGATCTGTCGACGATCGCGGGCAAGTCCTCGTTCTACTTCTCGCCGCTCGTGTCGGTGCCGTTCGTGCCCGGGCACGAGGTCGTCGGTGAGCTGATGGACGACTGTGGCGACCTCACCACCGGCACACGCGTCGTGATGAGCAGCGTGCTGTCGTGCGCGACGCGCGGCGAACAGCCGCTGTGTCCGAACTGCGCCGCCGGCGACACCAACCGGTGCGATCGCGTCACGGTCGGCGGACTCAAACCCGGCCTGCAGACGGGCTATTGCTCCCAGACCGGCGGCGGATGGTCCCGCTTGATGCTCGCCCATCGAGCGCAGCTGCACGCCGTGCCCGACGAGATGTCCGACGAGATCGCCGTGTTGCTCGAGCCGTTCGCGTGCGCGATCCATGCCGTGCGACGCGCCGATATCCCACCCGGCGCCACCGTCATGGTGGTCGGAGCAGGTACCGTTGGCATCCTCACGCTGATCGCCGTGAAGCTCTTCACGCAGGCCGGCCACGTGATCGTGGCGGCCAAGCACCCGAAGCAACGGACCGCCGCGAAGCTGGCCGGCGCCGACGAGATCGTTCGACCCGAGCACGCCGCGAAGTCCGTGCGCCGCCATACGAGCGCGGTCAAGCTCACCCCCGAGCGCGGGCAGGATTTCTTGCTGGGTGGCGCCGACGTGGTGATCGAGTGCACCGGCTCCACGAGCGCGCTCGACATGGCGCTGCGCACGACGAGAGCCGGCGGTCGCGTGGTGCTGTCCGGGATCCCGGGGCGCGGGACCGACCTCACCCCGCTGTGGTTCCGCGAGTTGGAGCTCGTCGGGGCCTACACCTCGACCGCCGAGAGCTTCGAGCGAGCGATCCAGGCGGGCTTGACGCTGCCGATCCTCGAGCAACTCGTCGGCGCGACCTACCCGCTCGCCAACTGGCGCGAGGCGATCGATCACGCGATGTCCGCCGGTTCCCTCGGCACCTTCAAGGTGGCCTTCCGGCCGCAGGACTGAACCCAAGGAGAGAACGCATGCCAAGGCCAGGATTCGTACTCGAGGTCGATGAGCGCACGCCCCCGCTGCTCGTGAACGAGGGCGAGGGGTACCGTATGCAGCGCTTCCCGCTGGGCACCAAGGTGATCTACCCCCCCGATGCGCTGCCCGGTGTCGATGACGTCAACGCGCACATCCGGCACGCGCTCACCCATCCGATGGGGGACTCCAAGCCGCTGTCCGAGCTGCTGAGCGCTGGCATGAAGCTCACGATCGCCGTCGACGACATCTCGTTGCCGCTGCCGCCGATGGTGACACCCGATGTGCGCCAGCGGATCTTGGAGCATGTGATCGAACTTGCGGCGCGCGCGGGCGTGGACGACCTAGAGATCGTCGTGGCCACCGCGCTGCACCGACGCATGACCGGAGCAGAGATCCGACGCATGGTCGGCGAGCGCGTCTTCCGCTCGTTTTGGCCCAAGGCCCTTTACAACCTCGACGCCGAAGATGCCGCGAACATGACGATCGTCGGTCAGACCGATCACGGCGAGACCGTGCAGATCCAAAAGCGCGCCGCCGATTCGGACCTGATCGTCTACGTGAACATCAACCTGGTGGCGATGGACGGCGGGCACAAGTCGGTCGCGATCGGCCTCGCGGGCTACGAGAGCCTCAAGCACCACCACAACGTGAACACGATGCTGCACTCGAAGTCCTACATGGACCCGCGCGAGGGTCACTCCGCGATCAACGACTCGACCGTGCGCATGGGGCGCTACCTTGCGGCCAGTGGGGTCAAGGTGTTCCAGATCGAGACCACGCTCAACTCCGAGACCTTTCCGTCGCAACTCGGGTTCTTGAACAAGCGCGAATGGGAGTGGTCGGCCAAGGACCAGGGGCTGATGGTCGCAGCGAAGAAGGTCAACGAGCTGTCGCCGCCGCGGATCCGCCGCGAGTTCTTCCGCAAGATCGAGGCGCCCTACAAGGTGACGGGGATCAATGCCGGCGAGGTCGAGGCGGTGCATGAGCGCACGCTGGACAACCTGCACCGCCAGCAACTGGTCGAGGTGCAGGGGCAGGCCGACATCGCGATCTTCGGCATCCCCTACGTCGGTCCGTACAACGTGAACTCGGTGCTGAACCCGATCCTCGTGCACTGCTTGGGTCTTGGGTACCTGTTCAACATGTATCGCAACAAGCCGATCGTGCGCGAAGGCGGCGTGTCGATCCTGTTCCACCCGGTGCCGTGGGAGTTCAACACGATCCATCACCCCAGCTACATCGACTTCTTCGAAGAGGTGCTGGCCGAAACGACCGACCCCAAACAGATCGAGGCCACCTTCGAAGAGCGCTACGCGAAGGACCCGTGGTACATCCACCTGTACCGCACGTCGCACGCGTATCACGGCGTGCACCCGTTCTACATGTGGTACTGGGGCGCGCACGGCCGCGATCACTGCGGCGACGTGATCTTCGTGGGCGGCGAGCCGAAGTCGGTGGCGCGCTTGGGCTACCGCCGCGCCGATTCGCTTCGCGACGCGCTCGAGATGGCGAAGGATACCGTGGGGTCATCGCCGTCGATCACGTATTTCCACGCGCCCCCGATCATGATCGCCGACGTCACGTGAGGACCTGATGTCTGCACGCGACGAGCTGAAGGAACTGGCCAGGGGTTTCCGGTGGGGACGGCGCCCGCTGGTGCCCAAGTCGGCCGAGCCCTACGCCGAGGAGCGCGACGACGCCGGGTTCCCGACGGACTGGGCTCGCTCGAAGCTGGGCGTCGCCGCGCGCCAGGTGATCCTCAAGGCGGGGATGCATCCCCTCGTGGCCACGGAGCTGTCGCTGCGTGTCTACGGGACGGACCGACTCGAAGATGTGCCGGGTCCGGTGATCTTCTACTCGAACCACTCGAGCCATCTGGACGCCACGTTGATCATGAGCACGTTGCCCGATCGCTGGCAGAAGAAGACGGCGGTCGGCGCGGCGCGCGACTACTTCTTCGACGTGTGGTGGCGCCAGGCGTACACGGCGCTCGCGTTCGGGGCGTTTCCGATCGAGCGGGGGCGCGCGGGTGCGGGTGCGATCGACAAAGCACGCGAGCTGATCGACGACGGATGGTCGATCGTGGTGTTCCCCGAAGGCACACGCTCGATGGACGGGCACATGCAGCGGTTCCGGCACGGGGCCTCACGGCTGGCGCTGGAGCTCGGCGTCGGGCTCCTGCCGATCGGAATCGTCGGCGCGTATCAGGCGATGCCCAAGGGCAGGTGGTGGCCTCGCAGCGGCCGCCCGGTCGTGACGATGCGTTACGGCGACCCGATCTACGCGGAGGAAGGCGAAACCCACCAGGCGCTGTCCCTCCGCATGCAGCAAGCCGTCATGGCGCTGTTCGACGAGGACCGCACCGACTGGTTCCGGGCGATCGCACGCGCCGAGCGGGGGGAGACGCCGTCGCTGGCCGGTCCGGCCGGCGCCCCGTGGCGACGTACCTGGGAGGGCTCACGTCCGGTGGCTCGACGCGGCCGTCCGCGGGCCTGGGAGTAGATCGTGCCGCGAACGGGTGGGGAAGGCCGCAAGACGACGCTCGTCGAAGAGGCGATCCGTCAGTTCGGACGCGAGGGCTATTCGGGTGCGACCCTCGACTCGATCGCACAGGCGGTCGGCGTCCGCAAACAGACACTGCTGTACTACTTCCCGAACAAAGACGCGCTGTTGGAGGCGTGCCTGGCCGCCGCGGGCCAGCGGGTCGCGGCGGAGATGGAAACGGCGCTGGAGGCCTCGCCCGATCCGGAGCCGCGCGCCGAAGCCGTGATCCACGCGGTCTACGAGCTCGCCGCGGAGTGGCCCGAGTTCCCGATGTTCATCCGGGAGGCAGGTCGGCTCGGGCCGAACGCGTTCGATCGGTTCGGCTCGGCGCTGGAGCCGCTTCGCGTGCGCGCGATCGGGTTCTTGAGCGCCGGCATGGCCGCCGGCGAGATCCGCAAACAAGACCCGGCCATGTTGCTCTTCACGCTGTACACCGCCGTGATCGGTTCGTTGACGGAAGCCAGCGTGCTCGCGTCGTTTGTCGGGGCGGACGATGCGCGGACATCGCTGAAACGCCGCGAAGCGGAAGTGATCGAGTTGGTGCGAGCCGCGTTGGCGCCGACGTCTGCCGGTTAGGCGTAGAACTCGACGATCAAACGCTCTTCCAGCGGAACCGGCAGCGGGATCTCGTCGCGCTCCGGGTAGCGGGACAGCGTGCCTGAGCCCTCGTCCTTGTTCCGATACAGGTAGGACGGCGGGTCGGCGGTGATCTCGAGGGCTTCGCGGACCGAGACGAAGTTCTTCGCCTTGGACGACAGCTCGATCGTCTGGCCGGGCTTGACCTGGGCGCTCGGGATGTCGATGCGACGTCCGTCCAAGCTGACGTGCCCGTGCGAGACGAGCTGGCGCGCCTGGCTGGTGGTCAGCGCGAACCCGAGGCGCAGGCACACGGTGTCGAGGCGCGTCTCGAGCTGGCGGATCATCTCTTCGCCGGTCACGCCCTTGTGACGCGTGGCCTTCTCGAAGTAGCCCCGCATCTGTTTTTCGTTCACGCGATAGATCGCGCGGAGCTTCTGCTTTTCGAGCAGTCGCGTCTGGTACTCCGAGATGCGCTTGCGGCCGCGGCCGTGCTGGCCAGGCGGGTAGGGTCGCTTGTTGGACGGGCAATTGGGACGCCCGCAAAGCGGCGCGCCAACGCGTCGACAGATCTTGTGCTTGGGGCCGGTCTTATCCATGCGGTTGGCAAGGCTACCAGACGGTTGGATGCTGTGACCTGCGGATATGCTCGCCTGCGTGAGTGACCAGCGGGAACGGGCGATCGGCGGCATCCTCGGCTTGGCGGTCGGCGACGCGCTGGGGGCGCCGTTCGAATTCCACCGTCGTGAACGCATCGCGTTCCCCCTGCCGGCGTTCGAGCTGCCCTGGATGGGTCTGCCCGCCGGGACGTGGACCGACGACACCGCGATGGCGCGGAACCTGTGGACCTCGTTGGTCGACCATGGCGGAGCGCTCGACCTCGACGACGTGCTCGCCCGCCACCTCGCGTGGCTGGAGACCGGTCCGCCCGACGTCGGGAAACAAACGCGAGCGGCGCTCACGGAGGCGGCAGCGGGTACACGTGAGCCCGCCAAGGCCGTGTTCGAGCGCCGTGGGCCCGAGGTCAGTGCGGGGAACGGCTCGGTGATGTACTGCGCACCGCTGGGGGTCGCGCGCGCCGATGAGCCTGAGGCGCTCTTCACACAGGCGCCGGCGTTGTCGCGTCTCACCCACTGGGACGGCCGATGCCAGACGGCATGCCTGGCGGTCACGCTCGCCATGGCGGCCATCGTGCGTGGCGACGATCCCGAGCACTCCGTCGTGGCGGCGGTCGCAGCGGTCCTTGACCGCGAGGGAGGCGAGGAGCTCGAGTACCTCGTCGGCAACGCAGGGCGCGCGCGCCCGCTCGACGGCCCGGACATGGGATTCACGCTGTTCGCGGCGGGCATCGCGCTGCAGGTCGCGGGCGAGGGGCTCCCGTTCGAGGACGGTCTGCGATACGTCGTCGGTCTCGGCGGCGATACCGACACGAACGCAGCGGTCGCCGGCGCGTTGCTTGGGGCCACTCACGGCGTCGAGGCCATCCCGGCTGCGTGGCTGGCAGCGCTCGCCGCTCGCGATGTCCTGACGACCGAAGCAGCGGAACTCGCTCGCATGATCTAGTTGTGCTACTTTGTGCTACATGCCGCCCGAACAGCCCGAACGCGTCGGCGTCAGAGAGCTCCGCCAGAATCTCAGCGTCTATCTGCGCCGCGTGAAGGAGGGGGAGGCGTTAGAAGTGACCGAACATGGACGAACGGTGGCGCGCCTCGTGCCTGCGCGCGAGACCGAGAGTGTCCTCGAGCGCCTGATCGCGGAGGGCAAAGCGACGCGTGGCAACGGTCGGCTCGACGATCTGCCGGCGCCCAGCGGCCCGGTCAAAGACGTCGTGTCGCGAGCCCTGCGGGAGCAGAAGTGGGACAAGGTGTGAGCGTCACGTACGTCGAGTCATCGGCGCTCGCCAAGTTGGTGGTCGCCGAGATCGGCTCAGGGGCCCTCCGCGGGCATCTGCGCGGGCGTTCCCTCGCTACCTCGGCCCTGACCCGCTTCGAGGTGGCTCGCGCCGTCCGCACGGCCGGCGTTCCAGCGGTTCCGACGTTGGATGCGGTCTTGCGCACCGTGACGGTGATCGCGATCCACGATGAGATCCTTCGGCGCGCATGCCAGCTCGACCCGCCGGCCCT
>JANMPG010000207.1:0-15801 GCA_031369745.1 Actinomycetes bacterium | reverse complement strand
GCGCTCGCGGCCGGGTCGAGCGAGCCCGCCCGCGCCGCAGCGTCGGAGTACGCCTCCTACCCGGCCTACGGCAGGCAGTTCGCCGCCATGGGCATCGACCCGGCGGACCCGGATGCGGTCGTGGCCGCCGTCATGCTGACGGATGCGCGGTCGGCGCCGGAGCGGCTGGACGCCTACCGAGCCGCCGGCGCGGATCTGCCCGTCGTCTACCCGGTGTTGCCCCCCGGCGCGCCTTCCCGGGAGGCCGCCCGTGAGACCCTGGAAACCCTCGCGCCCAACATGACCTGAAAATCGTGGCGCAGGCCATCCGCTGCGCTACCATCCCAAGTGTCCACGCCACCCGCGACGAAAATGGTGAAGGGGTACCGATGACCTACACGATCTGCGAGCCCTGTATCGACGTGAAAGACCGTGCCTGCGTCGACGAGTGCCCGGTCGACTGCATCTACGAAGGCGGGCGCATGCTGTACATCCAGCCCGACGAGTGCGTTGACTGCGGCGCGTGCGAGCCCGCCTGTCCGGTCACGGCGATCTTCTATGAAGACGATGTGCCCGGCGAGTGGAAGCAGTTCACGCCGATCAACGCCGAGTACTTCGCCGATTCGGTTTCGGGCGTCGGTTCACCGGGCGGCGCCGCCCAGGTGGGCGTCTCGACCGCGGACCATCCGACCGTCGCTGCCTGGGAAGCCCTCTAGCTCGCCCGCCCGCTCGCTCGCTCGCTCTCGTCCGGCGCTGCGAGGAGTTCGTCCGTCGAGGTGAGCACCGCCGCGGCTTCCCCTGGCGGCTCGAACGGGAGCAAGACCCGGAACGAGGCACCGCCGCCGTCGCGATCCTGGACCCAGGCTCGGCCGCCGTGCAACTCGGCGAACCGGCGAACGAGCGTGAGGCCGACTCCCACGCCCGGAGAGTGCCGAGGTGCATCCGGACCCTGCTGGAAGGGTTCGAAGATCGTCTCGCGCATGTCGTCTGCCACGCCCGCCCCGTCGTCTTCGACGGCGAGGAGGGCTCCGTTGTCGGTGGGCTCGACGCGCACCCACACCGTCGAGGTGCCGGGCGTGTGGCGCAGCGTGTTGGCGAGCAGGTTCTCGACGATCCGTTCCACCTTGGCGGCGTCGGCGCGCACCATCACCGGTTGGATGTCGGTACGCAGTCGCGCGTCGGGGATCAGATCGGACTCCGCCAGCACACGCTGCACGATCGAGCCGATGTCGGTCGGTAACAGGTTCGGGGAGACGATCCCGCGGGCGAGCCGGTCCAGATCGAGCAGGTTGGTCACGAGGCGGTCCAAACGCCGGGCGTTGCCGGCGATGCGCCGGGCCAGATCCTTCGCATCGTCTTCTTCCAGGTGAACGTCCCCGCGCTCCAAGGTGATGGCGAGACCCAGGATCGCCGCGAGCGGGGTCCGCAGGTCGTGCGACACGGCCTGGAGGAATGTGTTCTTCATCTCGTCGAGTGCCCGCAAACGACGGGTTGCTTCCCGTTCGACCTCGAGGGCCCGGGCGAGCTGTTCCTCAGCTTGTTTGCGCTCGGTGATGTCGATGATGAAGCCCTGCCAAAACGGAGGCCGCCCCTGCATGGTGACCAGCAGCGACGTGTCCTCGACCCAGACGATGCGACCGTCCTTGCTGATCATCCGATACTCCAGCGCGACCAGCTCGCTCCCTTCGCGGTTGCTCTGCACATCGGCGGCCAAGACGCGCTCGCGATCGTCGGGGTGGATCGTGCGCGACCACAACGTGGGGTCGGCCACGACCTCCTCCGTGGAGTAGCCGAACATCGCGGCTTGTTGCGGCGAGATGTAGGTCGTACGCGAGATGTCGGGGTTGTCGACGTCGAACTCCTGCTGGTAGATCACCGCCGGACCCTGCTCGACGATCAAGCGGAACTTCTCCTCGGCCTCGCGGAGCTGTTCCTCTGCTTCCTTGCGAGGCGTGATGTCGATGATGAAGCCTTGCCACCACCCGCCATCTTCCTCCGGCAGGAATGTCGCTTCGTCATGGACCCAGCGGTAGGACCCATCTGCGTGACGGAATCGGTAATCCTGACCGAATGGCTCCTTGGTGTCGTTCGCGCGCGCGTTCGCTTCGGCGACCCGTGCCACGTCGTCGGGATGTATGCGGTCGAACCAGAACTCGGGGATCCCGGCGATCCATTCGCTCGGCGTGTAGCCGAGTATCGCCTCGACCTGGGGGCTGATGTACAACCCGGTGGCGAGCTGATCGCGCCGCGGCGGCTCACGGTAGACGATCGCGGGCAGGTGCTCGACCGTCGCGCTTTGCAGGAACTCACTCGCGCGCAGCTGTTCTTCCGCCTCTTTGCGCGCGGTGATGTCGAACAGCAATCCCTGCCACGCCCCCTCTGCGTCGGGATCGGGCTGCAGGAAGACCGCTTCGTCGAGCACCCAGATGTAGCGGTCGTCGCTCCGCAGGAATCGGTATTCCAGCGAGTAGGCATCGTGTGAACGGTTGGAACGCGCGTCGACCTCGAGGACTCGTTCGCGGTCGTCGGGATGCACGTGGTCGACCCAAAAATTCGGGGTCCACGTCCACTCTTCGACCGTGTGGCCGAACATGCGCTCGACCTGCGGACTCAAGTAGAACTTCTCTGGCGATGCGTCCGGCGACTCCCGGTAGACGACGGCGGGGATGTGATCGATCAGGGCTTGCAGGCGATCTTGGGCACGCTGCAATTGCTCCTCGGCCTCGCGGCGCTGCGTGATGTCGACCATCACGCCTTGCCAGGACGAGGGGTGCCCCTCGGCATCGTGGATCAACTGCGCTTCGTCGTGGAACCACACGACGTGACCGTCGGCGGCGGTCATCCGATACTCGCTTTGGAACGCCTCGCTCGCGGCGAACGCTCGTCGGGCATCCGCTTCGATCGCGGGGAGATCGTCGGGGTGGGTCGTTCGCGACCAGAAGCCGGGCTGTGCGCACTGGTCGAGGGGGTAGCCCAAGATCTCCTCGATCTGCGGGCTGACGTACAGCATCGATGAGTCCCGATCGTATTCCCCGGTCGTGGGCAGTTCTTGATAGCTGATGACGGGGGTGCGTTCGACGATCTGACGGAAGCGCTCCTCCGCCATGCGGATCCGTTCGGTCGCTTCGACCCGTTCACTGACGTCGAGGATGATGCCCTGCCAATACGTGGGAACGCCTTCCGCGTCTCGAACCAGCACAGCTTCCTCGCGCACCCAGACCGTGCGCTCGTCGGCGGCGATCATCCGGTAGTCCATCGACAACGGCGTACCGGCTGCATGCGCGCTCGCGCCGGCGCTCGCGACGCGGTCGGCATCGTCGGGGTGGATCACCTCACGCCAGCGGTCGTGGCTGCCCGGCCAAAACGAGGCGGGATAGCCGAGCATCTCGACGGCATGTTCGCTGACGTAGTCGATCTTCGCCGGTGTGGTCGTGCCCGGCTCGAGCGATTCGGTGTACACCATCGCGGGCATCCGCTCGACCAACACCCTCAGACGCTCCTCGGCCTCCTCGAGTCGTTGCAGGGCGTCGTGACGCTTAGAGACATCCAGCAAGAAGCCCTGGAAGAACATCAGCTCGTCGTCCGCGTCATAGACGGGACGCGACGTGTCCTGCACCCAGACCCAGTGACCGTCGGCGTGGCGCATCCGGTATTCCAAGGTGACCTCCGACAGGTTGGACACGCTGAGTTCGCCGTCGCCCCGCATGCGCGCGTAGTCGTCGGGATGCATGATCTCGAACCAGAAGCGGTTGTTCTGCATGAAGCGCTCGGGCGGGTAACCGAGGATCTGCTCGACCTGCGGGCTCACGAACGGCATGTTCGCGTTGTCGCTGTCACCCTCGATCGGTTCGTCGATGTACGTGACCGCCGGCAGGGCCTCCACCATCGTGCGGTATCGATGCTCGGCTTGCGTCAGCGCGGCCTCGGCATCCTTACGCGCGGTGATGTCGGTCAGGAAGCCCTGGAAGTACGCCGCGTCGGGGTCGTCGTCGTTCGCGATTCGTGTGGACGTGTCGTGGACCCACACCCAATGCCCGTCGGCGTGGCGCATGCGGTACTCCTCGTCGAACGACACGCCCGCCTTGCCGGCCAGTCGCGCAGCCTCGTCGACCCGTGTCTGGTCGTTGGGGTGCACGAGGTCGAACCATGAGTCCGGGTCATCGAGGAATCCCTGTGCGGGGTATCCGAGCAGCGCCTCGATCTGCGGACTGATGAAGGCCATGCGCACTCCCTCGGGGTACGACACGTCGACGTAGGTCACCGCCGGGATGCGCTCGACGACGCTTCGGTAGCGGGCCTCGGCATCGCGCAGACGATCCTCCTGTCGTTGTCGGGCGATGGCGGCTCCGAGCAACGCTGCGGCGGTGCGGGCGCCGTCGAGATCCGTGAGCGACCACGATCGAGAGCCCTCGCAGTCTTCGAAACCGATGCATCCCCACCAACCCCCATCGACCGTGACGGGGTAGTAGGCGAGCGAGTAGATCCCCTGCTGTTCCAACTCCTCCCGCTCATCGGGCGGGAAGGTGGTTACATCCCCCACGATGGGCTGCCCGGCCGTCATCGCGTCGACCCAGCGGTCGAACCCGAGCCTCCAGGTCTCGCCCCGCATGGCGGGACGTTGCGAAACGGCGGGCACGCCCGGCGCGCACCACTCGGCCTGGGCGGTCGTGAGCAGCGCGCCAGCCGGATCGACGGTCGTGCTGCCGACCATCGCGCGCGAAACCGTCGTGGCGATCCCGAAACGGGCCAACACCTCATCGATCGCGTCGTGCCAGTCGGCGGACAGCAGCAGCCGCTCGGCAGCGAACGTGACGGCCTCCAACACGGCATCTCGGCGCAGCGGCGTCGGACGCGGCGTGCGTATCGATTCAGCCATCCACTCGGCTCCCGTGCTTCCAGGCCACGACGAGACACGCACCCCCTTGGGGCGTGCTTGCAAGGGTTATCGGCGCTGGTCGCCCGAGGTGGAGTCCCGAGTCTGGGGGGGGTCGAGCTTGGTCCTTCTCGACGAGGCGCTTCGGGGGCTATGAGCCCGTGAGACCGGGTGTCGAGCCTGCCGTGGGGAGCTCATCGGGGCCCGGCCACCGATCGCGGGATCGAGCGGCAAGCTTGAACATCAACGCGACAGCGTCGGGATCCTCGTCGGCGGCGCGCTTGGACTCGATGATGCCGGCTGCCTGCGCGCCCTCCCAGATCTGTTGCCCCCGTTCGGTGCGCACGATCGAAAGGGTCCATCCGTCGCCTTGGCCCAGGCCTCCGAACGAGATGTCGGCGTGCTCCGCGGCGAAGTCGGGGCAGCGCAGGCACCCGGGGCGGGTGAAGCGGTGGCTCTGCTTCAAGGGGTAGACGATCTCCTCGCCCGTATCCGTGTAGAACAGCAAGCGTCCCTTGATGTTGACTCGCACGAGGTGATCGAGGTCCAACCCGAGCTCCTCCTGGGCGATATCGACCATGAGACCGTCGTAGGTGAACGACTTCGAGCACAGCAGGCCGAGCGTCCACGCGATCTTCTTGCGCCACTTGTTGACGCGGCGTGCCTCCATCGCTCCGGTGATCGACGTCTGGCAGCCCATACCCACGAGCGCCACGCTCGACAACCCCATCTCCGCGGCCTGCAGCAGGGCGAGCGGGTTCGCGCTATACGTGTAGCGGCTTCCGGCCGCCGCGAGCACGCCGGCGCGGTCGGTCACGATGGCGGGCTCGCAATCCCACTGGCGTTCACTCGACAGCATCGATGTGGCAGCACCGTCGATCTGTCCCGTTTCCAGCCCCCAGATCAGAAGCGCGCTGACGACGCCACCGTCTTGCCCGGCCATCAACGACTCGGGGTCGTGGGCTCGCGCCAGATAGATCTCCTGGTACTGGCCGATCAGCTCCTCGGGCGCGCGCGTACGGCCGAACATCGTCAGGTCGATCTCGGATTCCCAGTCGCGGAATCGTGGGCAGGCGAGCGTGCACAACGAGCAACCCTTGTCACCGTGCGAGCAGGAGTCCGGTCCGTTTTCTTGCAGCTGCACCGGGTAGTTGTCCTCGTAGCCCAAGACGTGGAACGGACAGGCGACGATGCACGCGGTGCACCCGGTGCACAGCCCGGTGTTGACCACCTCGTGGTACAGATCTCGCCATTGCGTGGAGTCCGCTTTGGGCATGGCGCGAGGATACCCCAGTGACTCGGCGCGGTTCGGTTACTCGGACGGTTAGACCGAAAACGAGTCGCCGCAGGCGCACTCGTGCACCGCTCGCGGGTTGCGCACCTTCAGGCCGCCGCCGATCATGGCGGTGTCGAAGTCAAGGGTCGAGCCCTCGACGATCGGCGCACTCCGCGGATCGAGGAGCACCCGCACGCCGTCGGCCGCCGCGATCACATGGTCGTCGGCAGCCGGCGTGTCGTCGAACCCGAGCTCATAGGAGAACCCCGAGCAACCGCCCGCCACGACCCGCAGGCGCAGGATCGGCTCGGCGTGACCTTGCTGGGTCGCGAGCTGCGCGATCTTTCGCGCGGCGGCGTCGGTGACGGCGATGGGTGCGGTTGCGGTGTCCATACGCATAAGGATACGCCGAGGCGAGCAGAACGCCGTACCCGTGACTATGGAACCAGGGAACCTGTGAACACGCGTGCGTAGATCCGCGCGGCGGCGATCAGATCCTCGATGTCGATCCATTCGTCGGCGGTATGCGCGACCGTCAACGATCCGGGACCGAAGATCACGGTCGGGATCGCGGCGTCATTGATGTAGAAGCGCGCATCGGTGATGCCGGTGAAACCCACGTCGCTCGGGATCGCTCCGAGCTCGGCGTGAACCGCGACCCGGATCGCGGCCGCGATCGAGGAGTCCGCCGGCGCCTCGGCCGCGTCGGTCCACTCGCGGATCTCGACGCGCACGTCGACCTCGGCATGCTCGCGTCGGATGTCGGCCGCGAGCGCTCGGAACGCATCGAGCACTGCCTCGGGATCGGTTTCGCCGGGGATCAATCGGCGATCGATATCGATGACGCAGCGATCGGGAACAACGTTGGGGGCGCTGCCACCTTCGATCAGTGCGGCGTTCACGGTGGGTCGACCGCACAGCGGGTGCTCGAGGTCGGGGAGCACCTCGCCCAATCGCAACAGGAAGCGCGCCATCGAGGTGATGGCGTTGACGCCGCGGTGCGGCTGGGATCCGTGCGCAGCCTTGCCGTATGCCGTTGCCGTGACCCACGCCCCACCGCGCTCTGCGAGGCCCAGCTGCAGGTCGCTCGGCTCGCCGACGATCGCGGCGTCTTGGGTCAGCAAGCCACGATCGCGCAGCACCTTCGTGCCGTGGACGCCGGCGAGTTCCTCGTCTGCCGCCAGATGGAACACGAGGCAGCCGCCGAGCTCGACGCCCTGGCGAACGATCGCTGCTGCAGCCGCCAGCGCGGCTGCGATCGGCCCCTTCATGTCGCAGGCGCCCCTCCCGATCAGTCGGCCATCGACGATCGTCCCGGCGAAGGGATCGACCGACCACGTATCGAGGGAGCCCGCCGGGACGGTGTCGAGGTGTCCGTTGAAGGCGAGGGACGGTCCGTCGAGGGGTCCGATCGAGGCCACGACGCTGGGTCGACCGGCGTCGCCTCGCACGATCTCGCACGTCGCGCCGAGTCCCGTGAGGACGTCGGCGGCAACCGATGCCGCGTCGTCCTCGGTACCGCCGGGGTTCTCCGAGCGTGCGCCGATCAGCGCGCAAGCGATCGACAGCACCTCGTCGGGATCGACGGCCGCGGCGGCAGCGGCGGCGGGGTCCGGGGTCATCCGCGGGAAGCTACCAGCGAGGCGGATGGTCGTGCTCCGGCGGCCGCGTTGCGTGAGCGCACCCGTACGATGGGCGCATGCCCGAACTCGCTGCCGCGCTGGCGCCGCACCTGGAGGACGACCCTCATCCCGAGCCGGCGCCCGGCGATCGGCTCGCCGCCGTCGTCGCCTTGGTGATCGACGACGACGAGCCGTCGCTGCTGTTCACCGAACGAGCCCCCGACATGTCGCGACACGCCGGCGAGGTGTCGTTCCCCGGCGGGCTGCACGACCCGGCCGACGCCGATCTGCGCGCGACGGCGCTGCGCGAGACCCATGAGGAGATCGGGGTTCCGTCGTCGCAGATCTCCCTCATCGGCGCCTTGCCGCCGATCCACACGTTCGTGTCGGCGATCTTGGTCACACCGTTCGTTGCGACCGTGCCTTTCCTGCCGGCGCTTGCCATCAGCGAACGTGAGATCGCGCGCGTGCTCACGGCGCCGGTGAAACGTCTCGCCGCGATCGAAGAGCAGCGGGTGTTGCGCGACGATCATGCCGGCACCTGGCGCGGCTGGTGGTACGAACTGCCCGAGGCCACGGTGTGGGGCGCCACGGGGTTCATCGTGCACGCCTTGTTGGAGCTGATCAGACAGGAGGCCACATGGATGTTGGAGTGAGTCCCGAAGACCGAGAACTCCGCGCGCTTTTGGGCGACGCCCACACGATCGCGGTGGTGGGCTTGTCCTCTCGCCCGGGGCGGCCATCGCTCGAGGTCGCCGCATACCTGCAGGATCACGGCTATCGCGTCGTCCCCGTGAACCCCAATGAGACGCAGGTGCTCGGCGAGATCGCCTACCCGACCCTGCTCGATATCCCCTCAGAGATCGCGATCGATGTGGTGGACGTCTTTCGCCGGGCGTCCGAGACGCCCGCGGTGGCCCGAGATGCCGTGGCGATCGGCGCCCACGTGTTGTGGTTGCAAGAGGGCATCGTCAGCGAGGAGGCCGCAAAGATCGCCGCGGCCGGTGGGTTGGACGTCATCATGGGGGTCTGTATCCGACACGTTCGCGAACGACTGATGGGGGAGGCCCGCACATGACCATCTGGGAGTATTTCGTGGCACCGCTGCTCGAGCACAATCCAGGCGAGATCTTGAACACCTTCGGTGATGACGGCTGGGAGCTCGTGGGAGTGGTGGCGCAACCGACCCCCATGGGCGGCACGTCGACGATCGCCTACCTCAAGCGCCCCAAGACGTAGGAGCTAGCCGAGCGCCTGGGCCAGATCGGCGATCAGGTCGTCGGGATGTTCGATGCCCACCGACAAACGCACGAGGTCCTCGGGCACTTCCAGCGGTGAGCCCGCGACGCTCGCGTGCGTCATCGGGCCGGGCACCTCGATCAGCGACTCGACACCGCCGAGCGATTCCGCCAACAGGAACAGACGCGTGGAACGTGCGATGTTCGCTGCCGCGTCCGCGGAACCGGTCGTGAACGAGAGCATGCCCCCGAACCCGCGCATCTGGCGTGCCGCGACGTCGTGCCCGGGGTGCGTGTCGAGCCCCGGGTAGTACACCCGATCGACCGCATCGTGCGTCTGGAGGAACGCTGCGATCGCGCCCGCGTTCGCACAGTGTCGCTCCATGCGCAGCGGCAGCGTCTTGAGGCCACGCAACGCTAAGAACGCGTCCATCGGCCCTGGCACCGCACCGACGGCGTTGACGAGGAACCCGAGTTGCTCCAGTACGGCTGCATCGTTGGCGACGATCGCGCCACCGATCAGATCCGAGTGACCCGAGATGTATTTCGTCACGCTGTGCACGACGACGTCGGCGCCAAGCGCGAGCGGTTGCTGCAGCGCGGGAGAGGCGAAGGTGTTGTCGACCACGACCCGCGCACCCCCTGCGTGGGCCACCGCCGATACCGCGGCGATATCGACGATCTTCAGCAACGGGTTGGAGGGTGTTTCGATCCACACGAAGCGCGTTTCGGGGCGCAGTGCGTTGGCCATCTCGTCGAGGTCGGTCAGGTCGCACGTCGTGACGGCCAGACCCCACGGCGCGAACACCTTCGTGAGCAATCGATACGTGCCGCCGTAGACATCGTCGGCGAGCACGACATGATCGCCGGGACGAAGGGTGAGCAGCAGCGTCGACTCTGCCCCCATGCCACTGGCGAACGCGAAGCACCCGGCCCCGCCCTCGAGCGAGGCGAGGGCCTGCTGGAAGGCTTCTCGCGTCGGGTTGCCGCCGCGCCCGTAGTCCCAGACCTTCGGGTCGGCCACGTCGTCCTGGGCGTACGTCGAGGTCTGATAGATCGGCACCGAGACGGCGCCGTAGGTGGCGTCGGGGTCCTGTCCGTCATGGATCGCCCTGGTCTCGATGTGGTTCTCGGTCACGCCCAGCTCCTTCGATCGAGTTCGGCGCGAGCGCGCTCGCCCTCGGCGACGGCCCGTTGCAGCTGCACCATCAGTTTGCGGTCGTGCCCGGAGCGAAACTCGCTGCCGAGCTTGGTCTGCGCGCCGCATCCGCACGCGCAGAACGTGATCAAGGGCTCCGTCGCGCCCGGGCGGGTCGGCAGACACCGACGGTACCCGGCCGCAGGCACCACCCGAGCAGGCACGACGATCCGTCCTTCCTCGGGTATGCCGGGTGCGAAGGGGTCTCGCAGCTCCAGCGCCATGATGCCGGTCAGCGCGGCGAGGGCGGCGTCGACCTGATCCAGTGTTTGCAGTTGCGCCGTCGGCACGTGATTGGCTCGCAGAACACCCGCTCGCCACGCGCGCTTGCGCGCGGGCGACTGTTTCGCCGGCGGGATGCACCCGGCAAGCACCGTCGCCGAGGCATGCGGGAAGACCTCGATCGCATGGCCTTTGATCGCGCCCGCTCGATAGCTGGGAAAACCGGCGCGGTCGGCGGCACGGAATGCCGCCATGCCGTTGCGCATCCACGCGTAGAAGTCGTTGCGTTCGCCTTCGGCCTTGTCCGGCGTGTAGTACGCCTGGATCCCGAGCAGCTTCAGCTCGCGTTCGGTGGTGCGGGAGCGGCGGCCCGTCGGCGCCCACGCCGGCGGGGCGTCGATGGCAACCACGTCCGGGCGATGGTCTTCGATCAGCGCCCGGAGTCGCTGCACCGGCACCCGCGAACCCACGACGGCGATCTGGCGGTCGGCGTCCATCACCACGATGTCCAGGTGCTTGCGGTGCTCACCGCCGACGTCGATACCGATCGCTCGCACGGATCAGCTCGCGGGAGCCTGCCGGCGATGGGCCAGGAAGTCGAGCAGGTCGCTGCGGGTGAGTACACCGACCACGCTGCCTGCGGCGGTCACCAAGACCGCGGGGGCGCGCTCGAGCTCGGCGAACGCATCGTCGACGCTCGCGTGGCGCTCGACCGTCGGGATCGGCGGCGCCATCACTTCGGCCACGTCTGCCTGCAGCGCGTCGGGGTCCCGGAAGACCCGCTCCAGCAGCTCGCGATCACGGATCGAGCCCACGAACTGGGACACGTCGGTGGTCTCTTCGCGGACCACGGGCGCCTGGGAGATGCCGTGCGCCTGCAGCAGGTCGACCGCCTGGCGCACCTTGTCGTGGGCGTTGACCGTGATGAGTTGGGGAAGCTCGGTCCCCTTGGCGGCCAGCACGTGGTCGACCGTGATCGTCTCGGGTCCCTCGAGGAAGCCGTATTGGCGCATCCACCCGTCGCTGAAGATCTTGGATAGGTACTGGCGACCGGTGTCGGGGAGCAACACGACGATGGTCGCATCGGCGCCGTAATCTCGCGCGACCTCGAGCGCGGCGAACACGGCGGACCCGGCCGAGCCACCCACCAAGATCCCTTCTTGACGGGTGACCGCTCGGGCGGTGAGGAAGGCGTCTCGGTCGGGCACGCGCACCCAACGATCGACGATGTTCGGATCGAACGTCTCGGGCCAGAAGTCCTCGCCGATGCCTTCGGTCAGATATGGACGCGGTTCGTCGCCGGTGTACACCGACCCTTCCGTGTCGGCGCCGACGATCGCGATGTCCGGCTTCATGCGCTTGAGATAGCGGCCGACCCCCGTGATCGTGCCGCCGGTGCCGACGCCGGAGACGAACACGTCGATCCGGCCGTCGGTCTGTTCCCAGATCTCGGGGCCGGTCGAGGCCTCGTGCGTGTCGGGGTTCACCTGGTTGAAGTACTGGTTCGGTTGGAACGCACCGGGGATCTCGGCGGCGAGCCGGTCGGCGACGGAGTAGTAGGACTCCGGGGACTCGCGCGAGACCGAGGTGGGCGTGATCACGACCTCGGCACCGTAGGCGCGGAGCAGGGCGATCTTCTCCTGGCTCATCTTGTCGGGCATCACGAAGATGCAGCGGTATCCGCGGATCGCGGCCGCGATGGCCAGACCGTGTCCGGTGTTGCCCGATGTCGGCTCCACGATCGTGCCGCCGGGGGCGAGCAGGCCCCGTCGCTCGGCGTCCTCGATCATGCGGATGCCGATCCGGTCCTTGACCGAGCCGCCCGGGTTCAGCATCTCGAGCTTGGCCAGGACCGTGGGGGCGAGGCCCCGCGTGACACTGTGCAACCGAACCAGGGGGGTGTTACCCATCGCGTCAAGGAACGTGTCCAGCACCTGCATCGATCCGGCCCCCTCGCTCGCGACGTGTACCCCCATCGTGCCACGCGGGGCACCGATCGCCCCGAGCTTGCCACGAGGCTCCCGGCTTGGACGGTAAGCTGCCGACCAGCCCCGCCGACTTCGGGGCGGGCCGAGCGTGAGGAACGAGGTGCGGTGAGCGACGTCGAAGAGGGTTTGGACGGAGGCGGCGAGAAGCTTTTGGTCGTCGATGACGACCCGTTCATCGCCCGGCTCCTCGAGATCGAGCTGGCGGCCGCGGGCTACCAAGTACGCGTCGCCAACGACGGGCAGCAGGCGATCGACGCCGTTGCCGAAGATCCGCCGGACCTGGTCATCACCGACGTCATGATGCCCCACGTCGACGGCTTCGAACTCACGCGTTCGCTGCGCCAAGACCCGCGGACCGCGACGATCAGCGTGATCATCCTGACCGCCCGCGGACTGTCCGCGGACAAGCTCGAGGGCTTCGCGATCGGGGCCGACGACTACATCGTCAAACCGTTCGACACGCCCGAGTTGCTGGCGCGCGTACGAGGGGTGCTTCGCCGCAAGCGCGAGATGAAGGACGAATCGCCGCTGACGGGGCTGCCCGGCAACAATCGCGTGCAGGAAGAGGTTGAATCGAAGGTCGCCTCGGGCGAAGACTTCGCGATGCTGCTGGTCGATATCGACCGGTTCAAGCCGTTCAACGATCACTACGGTTTCCCGCGTGGCGACCGGGTGATCCAAGATCTCGCGCTCCTGATGCAGGGCGTGTTGTCCGAGCTTGTCGGCGGCGACGGGTTCGTCGGGCACCTGGGCGGCGACGACTTCGTCGTCGTGGTCGGTTCCTCGGCGGCCGCGCTGGTGGCCGACACGATCGTGCAGCGCTTCGATCAAGCGACGACGGGCTATTACGACGAGGCCGACCTGGAGCGCGGGTGGATCGAGGTGCTGAACCGCCGTGGGGAGCCGCAGCGGTATGAGGCGATCACGGTGTCGATCGGCGTCGCGAGCACCCAGCGACGCACGTTCGCACACTTCGCCGAGGTCATGGCCATCGCGACCGAGATGAAGAACTACACGAAGACCACGCCTGGATCGTCGTGGTCGATCGACCGCCGGTTGACGTAAGAGCCGTTACGGCGCAACAGGCGAGGGCTCGGCCAGGTGGTATCCCTGTCCGTATCGCACGCCCAGGTCGCTCAGCGTGCGCAGTTCGGCCTCCGTCTCGATGCCCTCGGCGATGATCGTCATGTCCATCTCATCGGCGAAGGAGATCAGCGCGGACGCGAGCGCTCGCCGGGCGCGGTCGGTGTCGATCGAGCGAGTGAGCGTGATGTCGACCTTCACGATGTCGGGGTTCAGCTGCAGCGTGTGACGCAGGCTCGCGTAGCCCGCGCCGGCGTCGTCGATCGCGATGCGCACGCCCAGATCGCGCAACGGCTGTAAGGCGCGCGCGAGCTCGTCGTAGTTATCCACGGGTTCGTGTTCGGTGATCTCGATCACGATGCGGCTCGCGTCGGGGGCAAGGAGGGCCGACAGCTCGGCGCTGGACACGGTCCGCTGCGAGCAGTTGAGCGACAGATAGGTGTCGGTGGGTAGCGCCGGCAGTAGCGCGATCGCCTGTTCGATCGTGGCAAGCTCGAGGTGGACGCCGAGTTCGAGCGCGGCCGCTTCCGCGAACCACTCATCGGGCGGTCGCGGCGGCAGCGAGCGGAAGCGCGCGAGCGCCTCGAAGCCAACCGTGTGCCGTGACCGCAGGTCCACGATCGGCTGCACGTGGATCGCGACCCCCTGACCCGAGGCGAATCGCTGGATCTCGGCCGAGCGCGTCTGGAAGCGTTCGAGCTCGATCTCTTCGCGCCGCAGTTGCGAGGACAGCTCCAGCACGATGCCGTCCACGACATCGGCCGACATGCTCGCCCGGCCGTTGGCCACGCGGTGGATCGACCCGACGATCTCGTCGCCGCCCGTGCCCTTGACGAGGTAGCCGACCGCGCCGGCTCGCAGCATCTCCATCACCGTGCTGCGGTCTTCGAACGCGGAAAGGGCGATCACTCGCGTGTGCGGTGACAGGCGGGAGATCTCCCGGGCGGCTCGGGCCCCCCCGCCGCCCGGCATGCTCACGTCGATCAAGGCCACATCGGGCAGTTCGCGCTGGGCGAGGCTCACGGCCTCGTCGGCGTCCGCGGCCGCGCCGACCAGCACGAGGTCCGGTTCCTGGGCGAGCAGCTCCGACAGGGCATCGCGAAGGGCGGGTTCGTCATCGGCAACCAACACGCGCACCAACACGCCGGTGCCCGCCCGGGGAAGGGGAAGGGCGCTCACGACGGGTGACGCTAGCATCCGAGCGAGGCCGGGGACAGCACCCGCACGGGGCGGGCCGAGTTCGCCGGGGAGCGGTAGCCTTCGCGGCGATGACGCAACCGGTGCAGCTCGGCGAGCCGATCAACCTTGGCGACGTCGAGCGTGTGGCGCGTGGCGCGTCCGTAACGCTGGGCGAGCCTGCTCGCGAGCGGGTGCACGCCGCCCGCGGCGTGATCGAGCGCGCGGTCGAGGCCGGCGCGACGATGTACGGGGTCACGACCGGTTTCGGAGCGCTGGCCGACACCACGATCGATCCGTCTCAGGCCTCGGCGCTACAGCATGGCATCGTGACGTCGCACGCCACCGCGGTCGGTCCCGACCTGTCTCGCCGTGAGGCCCGCGCGATGCTGCTGCTTCGCGCCCACGTCCTTGCGCTCGGGTATTCGGGTGTCCGCGTCGAGGTGGTCGAGCGCATGGTGGAGATGCTCAACCGAGACCTGATCCCCGCGGTGCCCGAGCAGGGGTCCCTGGGAGCATCGGGCGACCTCGCGCCGCTCGCGTGCCTCGCGCTCCCGTTGATCGGGCGTGGGCGCATCCTCACCGATGCGGGAACCGAGCCGGCGGCCGACACGCTGGCTCGCGCCGGTCTCGAGCCGCTGATCTTGCAGGCCAAGGAGGGCCTCGCGTTGGTCAATGGCACGCAGGGGATGTTGGCGATCGGCATCCTGGTGCTCGCGCGGGCCGGGCGCCTGCTGCGCACCGCCGACGTGATCGCCGCGATGACGATCGAAGCATCGCTCGGTACCGACGCGCCGTTCGACGAGCGGTTGCAGCGGCTGCGACCGCACCCGGGTCAGTCGGTGTCGGCGGCGAACCTGCGGCTCCTGCTTGCCGATTCACCGATCCGGGAGTCGCATCGTGACTCGACGCATCTGGTGCAAGACGCCTACTCGCTGCGGTGCACACCGCAGGTGCACGGCGCGTCGCGCGACACGGCGCGCCACGTCGCCGAGGTGCTCGGTATCGAGGTCAACGCGGTGTCCGACAACCCGATCGTGCTCGTCGGCGCCACCGACGAACCCGACGAAGTACGAAGTGGCGGCAATTTCCACGGGATGCCCATCGCGGTGGTGCTCGATGCCCTCGCGCTGTCGCTGGTGTCGG
>JANMPG010000174.1:0-11710 GCA_031369745.1 Actinomycetes bacterium | reverse complement strand
TGTTGATCTTGGCGTTGTGGGTCGAGGTGTTGGCCCAGCACCGTCGGGATGGTCGCGCGGCGCTGCCTCGACTCCTGGCCGCCGCAGCGGTCGCGCTTGGTCCGCTGCTCTACTTCACGTGGTGGCAGTGGCGCTACCACGACTTCTGGGCGCCGTTGGACGCGCAGCATGCCTGGCGCCCCGGCGGGACTCGTGTGCCGTGGGACACCATCAGGGAGGCTGCCAAGCTCGCCTGGCGCTACCAGAGCTGGTGGCTGCTGGATCTGACGATCGTGGGCCTGGCGGTGATCGGCATCGTGCTGGCCGCCCGCCACATCCCCCTCACGTACACGGTGTATGCGACCGGCAGCATCATCCTTCCTCTCCTGCTCCCATTCGGGGGTCGCCCGCTGCTGTCGTTGCCTCGATTCGCGGCGGTGCTGTTCCCAGCCTCGTGGGGCTGGGCGCTGGCCTCGGCCCGCCGCAGGCCCCCCGAGGCGGCGGTACTCGTCGCCTTCGCGGCTGGATACGCCCTGCTCGCGTACCTGTTCATCAACTGGCAACCCGTGTTCTGAGGCCCCCGCTGTTCCGAGCAGGCGGAAACCGATTAGGATTGCCGCGACTCGGGGAAACCCGAGGAGATGAGGGGCGGAAAGATGGATGCAGCCGGCACGATCAAGGTCGCCATCGCGGATGACCATTCCCTGGTGCGCCAGGGGCTGCGGCGGTACCTCGACATGGCCGATGGCATCGAGGTCGTGGGCGAGGCCGCCAACGGCAAGGAATTGCTCGAGGTCGTCGCGGCGGAAAACCCCGACATCGTGCTGGTCGACATCCGCATGCCCGAGATGGACGGCCTCGAGGCAGCGCGCGAGCTGCGCGACCACCACCCCAACGTCGGCGTGATCATGCTGACCGCTTACGACGATCGGCAGTTCGTCGTCGAGGCCGTCCGCAGCGGTGCCCGCGGATACGTGCTGAAGGCGCGCGACGCCGAGCACCTGATCCAAACCGTGCGATTGGTGGCGGGCGGCAACATGGTGATCGACCCACAGCTGGTCGTGGCCCTCGCCGAAGAGCTTTCGACGGCCAAGGAGCGGGACCGCAAAGCAGAAACCCTCACCGCGCGCGAGATCGAAGTGCTGCAGTTGCTCGCCTTCGGTCACACGAACCGAGATATCGCAGAGCGCCTCTACATCTCGCCCGACACTGTGAAGACCCACCTCGAGCACATCTTCGAGAAACTCGGCGCGTCGGACCGTACCGCCGCGGTCGCCGAGGCGCTGCGTCGCCGCCTCATCGAATAGCGGGACCCACCGGTCTAGTCCGTTGGACCCCCCAGGGCCTGCGTCCGGGTGATGGAGCCGAGCCTCCCGAGCCGCCATGATGGGACGCTGATGGATGCCGCCCCATCCCCACGGCATGCCGGCGCCGCTGCCTGGCTTTCCTCGATCGCGATCGTGGGACTCCTCGCGCTGTTCGCGATCGGGTCTACCTCCCAGCACAGCGCGGTCGTTCGTGGCCTGGTGGCGACCCTGGCCTTCGTGGTGGCCGGCGGCGTGATCCGAAGCGCCGCGCGCGGAGGGACGGCGTGGCCCGGAGCGGGCAACGTCGGTCTCGCGTTCCTATCGACCGGTTGCGTCACGGCCGTGTTCGCAGCCGTCGGCGCCGCATCGAACGAGGCGTTGCGACCCAACGTCGCCGATGTGGCGATGCTCGGCCTGCTCGTGCCGTTCCTGCTCGCGGCGCGCAGGGAGTACGAGACGCACTTCACTCCCCGGGACCGTCGCGAGGTCGCCGCCGACGTGTTGTTGCTGACGGCGTCGATCGCCGCACTGCTCTACATCGTGATCCGGCCGGTCGAGGCCACGCGCGCGGATGCCGTCGCGGCCGCGACGTACGCGATCGTGGCGGCGACGCTGCTGGCCGTCTACGGCGCGCTCGCCTTGTGGGCACCGAGCCGCGGCCACGTACTCGAGTTCGGCGGCTTCGCCGCGATCGCGCTGGCCACCCTGCGGTTCGGCTCCGATCAGATCGACGGGGTTTGGCCGGCGGGGACGCAATGGGTCGGCGTGATATTCGTCCTGGCTCCCCTCGCGCTTGCCGCGGTCATCGTGTACCTGCCGCATGAGGACGAACGACTCCGGGCTCGGGGTTCGACGCGGATCGCCCGCCCGGTCTTGACGAGCCTCACCGTCGGTGCCGCCTGCGGCGCATTGTCGGTCGTGGCGATCCTCGACGACGCACGCGGCATCGCCGGCGTGCAGTCGACGATCATCTTGCTGGGATTGGGAGCCGGGATCGGGCTGCGGATCTTGGCCAATCAGATGGCCAGCGCCGAGGCGTATGACACCACGCACCAGGCGATGGAGCAGCAGTCGAGCGTGCTGCACGATAAGGGCACGGCCCTGGAGCATGCGCGCCAGACCAACGAGTCGTTGCGTGAGTCCGAAGAACACCTGCGCCTCGTCTTCGATGCCGCGGTCGACGGATTCGTCGAGCTCGACCACGAGCGCCGCATACTCCGAGCCAACGGCGCCTTCGCGCAGATGGCCGCGTTGGACCCGGCGGTCATCGTCGGACAGTCCTGGTCGGCGCTGGCGGCGGCGATCGACGGCGCCGACCCCACATTCGCACGGCTGCTCGACGGCGGTCACGCAACGATCGAGCGAGCCGACGGGCACGTGGTCCATCTCGAAGCGACCAGCTCGATGATCCCGACGACGCCGCCCCGCGCGCTGCTCCTCGTTCGCGACATGACGGCGGCAAAGATCGCCGATCAGACGATCCGCTCGCTGTTCCACTTCCTGCAGGATCGCGACGAGGACCGCACGCGGCTACTGCGCCGATCCAACGCCGCCATCGAGCAGGAGCGCAACCGGATCGCCCGCGACCTGCACGACGGGCCAGTCCAGGGCGTTTCCGCGGCGTCGCTGTCCCTCGAGGCCGCGCTGCTCATGATCAAGGCGGGGGATGTCGAGCGCGGCATGGAGGTTCTCGTGAAGATCCGCCAGGAGCTCGCCGGCGAGGCGGATGCGCTGCGCAGACTGATGTCCGGGTTGCGCCCACCCGTGCTGGAGGAGCGCGGATTGATGCCCGCACTGCGCGAGACCCTCTCGCGCTTCGGTGCGGACACGGGGATCGTGACGACGTTCGAGGGAGACATCGGCCGCGCGATCCCTCGTGATGTGGAGACGCTCGCCTACCGTGTGGTGCAAGAGGCGCTGTCCAACATCGGCAAGCACGCGGAGGCGACGACGGTCGTCGTCCATGTCGATATCGAAACGAGCCAGCTTCGTATCGACATCGAGGACGACGGGCGTGGGTTCGAGACGAATCAAGCCCGCGACCATCTGCGTTCGGGTCGCGTCGGGCTCGCCTCGATGCGCGAACGCGTGGAGCTGGCAGGCGGCACGTTCACGCTCCGCTCGAGCCCCGGGCGCGGCACCGTCGTCACGGCGTTGATTCCGGTGAACGATACCGTGCTCGCCGTCCCGGCGATCTGACCCGACCTAAGGGCCCGGGCCTGAGGGGCTCGGCGAGCCGGTCGGTGAGGGCGGATCGGTCGGTGAGGGCGACTCGGTCGGCTTCGGCGAATGGGTCGGCTTCGGCGAGCTGGTCGGTGAGGCGCTGGGCGTGATCGACGGCGAGGGAGAGGGCACCGGAGACGACACCACGACACTCGGGCCTATCGTGTATCCGTCGAACGAGGGCACAGGGAACGACGTGGGCGTTTGGCCCTGCATCGCCACCGTCATGAACTCGTGCCAGATCGCGGCCGGGATCGTGCCGCCGTATACGGACGGCACGCCGTGGATGTTCTCCAGCGGGATCTCACCTTCCGGCCAGCCGATCCACACGCATGTGACGAGCTGCACCGTGTAGCCACAGAACCACGCGTCGACGTTCTCATTGGCGGTCCCGGTCTTACCGGCGACCGGAAAGCCGATGATCGCAGCAGACGTGCCGGTGCCTCCCCGCACGACGCCCTCCAATGCGGAGGTCACCAGGTTGGCGTCGTTGGGCGCGATCACTTGCTCGCCCACCGAGGCGATGTCGCCATCGACCCGGCCGCCGCTCATCTTCACCTGCAGCAAGGGCGTGGCCCAATGACGAACGCCCTGAGCGTCCAGCGTCGCGTAGGCGTTCGTCATCTCCAGCGGGTTCACGGCCACGGAGCCGAGCGTGACCGAACACACCTCGGGCAAGTCGGAACGGATCCCGAGCGTGTGCGCCATGTCGACGACGGACGCCGGACCCAGCTGCGCGACCAATTGCGCGAAGACCGTGTTGACCGAGTGCGCCGTCGCGCCGGCCAGCGAGAAGGTGCCCGCCTCTCCATCACCCGCGTTGACCGGGTGCCACAGTCCGTCGGGCTGCGTGGGGTCGGGGCACTGCGGGATCGCGATCGTGGACGGGCCTTTCCAATACGCGTTGAGGTCATAGCCCTGCTGCATCGCGGTGGCCAGCGTGAATGCCTTGAACGCGGAACCGGCCTGGCGACCCGACCCGCCGATCCCGGTGGCGTAGTTCAGCTTGTTCGTGTCCCAGTTGCGACCGCCCGCCATCGCCAAGATCTCTCCGGTCTGCGGATCCATCGACACGAGCGCCGCGGCGGGGTCGCTCTTGGCGTCGGGCAGCGCGTGGGCGATGGCATGCTCGGCCGCACGCTGCAAGCCGAGGTCCAGCGTCGTGGTCACCCGCAGTCCGCCCGCGTACACCCGCGCTTGCCCGTACCGATCGAACAGCGTGCTTCGTGCGAAGTCGACGAAGTATTCGGATTGCCCGGGCGAAACCAGCTGGTCTTGCTGATCGGGGATCGTGCCGCAGCACTTCCGATCCTTCAGCGTCTTGGCGACATCGGCGTCCACATACGCGTAGCGAACCATCTGGTCGATGGCGTAGTTGCGGCGGTACCAGTTGTCGCTGGGGCGGTCGATCGGGTCGTACAACTCGGGCGCATGCAACACGCCGGCGAGCGAGGCCGACTCCAAGATATTGAGCTGGCTCGCGTGCTTACCGAAATACGTTCGCGCGGCAGCCTCGACCCCGTACGCTCCGTGCCCGAAGTACACGGTGTTCAGGTACTTTTCGAGGATCTGATCCTTGCCGAGCTGTTGTTCCAACTTGACGGCGAGCAGTGCCTCACGCACCTTTTCCTTGACCGATCGCTCGGGCAGGACGTAGGACTGCACGCCGCTGTCGTCGGTCGTGTACGAACCGGCATACACGTTCTTCACCAATTGCTCGGTGATCGTGGAGGCGCCTTGGACCGTTTCGCGCTTCACGACGTCGGTGTAGGCGGCGCGCAAGATGCCGACGACATCAACGCCGGGGTGGTTGTAGAAGTCGTGATCCTCCGTTGCGATCGTGGCCTCGATCATGTTCGGCGAGATCTGTGCCAGCGGCACGATCGTGCGATCCACCGCTCCATGCAGCGTCGTGAGCAGATGCCCATTGCGGTCATACAGGTAGGTGGTTTGGATCGGCGGCAGCGTCTCGGGCAGCGTGATGCGCGCGTACGCGACGTACAGCCCCAAGCTAGCCAGCAACGCGATCACCACCGGCGTGAGCAAGACCAGCAGCCACCACTTGCGTCGGAGGAACGACTTCCGCTTGGTACCCACCGCGGCCTGCGACCCCGCCGGGCCGGACGCAGCGGCGGACCCGGAGCGCGAGGAAGATCGCGTCGGGCCATGCTTGGGGACGTAGGGGTCCCGCTGGTTGGGAGAAGGTTTGCCGGGTGTCACGGTTGTCCAGATGCTAACAATGCCCTGCCCGAGAAGCGGTCGCGAGGCAGCTGGGGGCTGTGACGAATCCGTGGCGATGGCGTTTCAGGCTGTGGCGGTGCGTCGCGCGGTAAAGGCCTCGCGCAGATGGTTCCACTGACACTGGCGGCAGACCTCGACCACGTAGCAGCACGCCCCGGGGTAGGCCGCCGCCATACGCAGCCCGGTGTCGAGCGACCAGACGCGCCCGCTTTCTTGCTTGAGCGCATCGCCGTACACGTAGGCCAGCAGGACGAGTTTGTCCTTGCCGCACACCGGGCAATCGACCCTGGTCGGCTCGCCCACGTGTCGCGCGGCCCGGATCAACTCGGGATGCGCGTCGCACAGATCGTTGACCGACTGCAGGCCCATCTGGGAATCGCGCAGCACGGCACGTTTAGCCAGCGTGTAGTCGATCACGTTGAGCTCGGTTCGCGGTGAGCGACCCAGCGGCGTGCGGGTGGGCTTGTTCGCCATCGTCCGGCGATGGTACACCCGCACCCCGACACACGGGATGCGCCCAAGGTCGTAGCCTGCCCCTTGACATATGCCAACGCGAAGGGACCAGATATGAGTACGATCCGTGTGATCCACGACGGCGCCCGGGCGTGGCGACCGTTGGTCGATCCGCCCGGTGAACTCCCCTCGCCGGGTCACGAGGCCGACGTCTTCGGGACCGCCGATGGATCGTTCACGACGGGTTTTTGGGAGCGCGAGCCCGACACGTGGTCCTTCGTTCGGCCGTATCACGAAGTGGCGCTGATCTTGGCGGGCGAGGCCGACATCGAAACGGATGACGGCGAAGTCCACACGGTACGTACGGGTGATGTGTTGATCACGCCGAAGGGCTCATCGGGCACCTGGCGGATCACGGACAAGATCGTGAAGTTCTACGCGATCTTTGCAGAGCCAAGCGCCGAGGAGGACTGAGTCACGAGCGACCCCTACGCATCGTTGGAGCCCCGCGACGCGCGCACGGCCACGACACCGCTGATCGTGGAAGCCGGCGCCGGCCGAGTGATCGTGCGAGGCGCCCGCAAGCGCTGTCCCCGCTGCGGCGAGGCCAGGGTGTGGACATCGTGGTTCCATGCGAAGACCCGGTGTCCGTCCTGCGATCTGCGCTTCGAGCAGGAACAGGGCGGCTACCTCGGGGCCATGGTGATCAACTACACGGTGGCGTGCGGCTTCTGGATGCTGATGATGGCGATCGCGATGGCGCTCACCGTGCCCATCGTGCCCGTTGCGCCCTTGATCGCGGCCAGCGTCGCGGTCCTGACCGGGGTTCCGCTGTGGTTCTATCCGCGTTCCAAGATGCTGTGGGCAGCCGTCGCGTTCTTGACCGCGAGAAGTGAACCGGGGTATCGAACGCCCACGGCGCGCGATCCGCGGGCCGAGCCGGTCGAATGACCCGGTCGGTCAGGTGCTGACGGCGAGCGGCAGCGGGCGGCGCAGCCCGGTGAACGACCCGGAGCGCAGCGGCTGCTCGTCGATGACGGCCTGGGCATAACCGGCCTCGCGCACGGCGACCAGGATGGCCTCGCGCGCCCCTGCCGTCGCGGCCCGCGTCCATTCCTCGTCGCCAAGCTCCACGCGGCCGGTGTCGCCGAGGTGTCGGACCCGCAGATCTCGATAGCCGAGCGCGTGCAGCGCCTGCTCGGCCAGGTCGACCTGCCTGAGCACCGAGGGGTCGACCTCCGTGCCGTACGGCAGCCGTGAGGCGAGGCAGGGCATCGCAGGCTTATCGGCGCTGGGCAGCGCGAGTGCTGCCGCCCAACGACGCACGTCGGACTTACCGAAACCGGCCTCCACCAGCGGATGGCGAACGCCGTGCTCGGCGGCGGCGCGCAGCCCCGGCCGCCAATCGCCGAGATCGTCGACGTTCGCGCCGGAAAAGACGACCGCGTACCCCTCGGTTTCGCCCAGGGCCGCGAGGCGGTCGTACAGCTCGCTCTTACAGTGGTAGCAGCGATCCGAGTCGTTGCGCCGGTATCCCTCGCGCGCGAGTTCGTCGGTCGTGATGGCTCGGTGGGCGATGCCGATCGACGCCGCCACGGCGCGCGCGCCGTCGAGCTCCCCGGTCGCAAGGGCCGGCGACACGGCGGTGACCGCGAGGGCGCGGTCCCCCAGCACACGCGCGGCCGCTGCGGCGACCAACGACGAATCCACACCGCCGGAAAAGGCCACGAGCGCGCTCGATGTCGTCGCGACCGCGGCTTGCAGTTCAGCGAGCGAGGTCATCGGATCGCTCCGTGGACGAGTGCGCGGCGGTCGCTGCGGTGAGTGCCTCGGCCCAGATCTGCTTCACGGGTCGCCCGGTCGCGGCGGCAACGGCCGCACAGTCGTCGTGCTCGGGCGCGACGTTGACCACCTGGCCGTCGAGCAGGCCGATCTTGACACGGACCGCCATCCCCTCGACCTGGACCTCTCGGATCGCTCGATCCAGTTCGTAGCGAGACAGCCGGTGGACCCGAACCCCGAGCGAGGACGAGTGACGCAGCAGCGTCTCGGCCACGAGCCGTTCATCCCCCGGGCGCGCAAGCACACTGACGATGACGCCCGGGCGGCCCTTCTTCATCTGGATCGGTGTGGTCCACGCGTCGATCGCGCCGGCCGCCCGGCACGCGTCCACGACATCGGGGATGAGTTCGGGCACGAGGTCGTCGAGGTTGGCTTCCAGGACCACCACGTCGCCATGACCCGCCCGGTCGATAGCCGCGGCATCGCCGAGCATCACCCGCACGATGTTGGGGCGATCCGCGTGCGCACGCGAGCCGGCACCGGTGCCGACGACGTCCAGCGTCATCGACGGCATCGGGCCGAAGGACTCCGCTGCGGTCGCGACGATCGCCGCACCCGTCGGTGTAACCAGCTCGCCGGGCGTGTCCACCCCGACCACGGTCGCGCCACGCAGCAGGGCCAAGGTGGCGGGAGCCGGAACGGGTAGCGGGCCGTGCTCGCTCGCGATCACACCACGACCCATCGGCACCGGCGCACAGACCACACGCTGGACGCCAAGGGCGTCGAGCAGGGCGAACGTGCCGCAGATGTCGACGAGCGTGTCGTCGCCGCCGAGCTCGTGCAACACGACCGCGTCGGCCGCGACCCCGTGGATCTCTGCTTCGGCCGCGGCGAGGCGACCGATCGCATCGATGGAATTGGCGCGCACCGCCGGCGGCAGCGCGGCGGCGGCCACGATGTCGAGCAGCTCCTGGGCGGGTCGCCCGTGCGTTCGGGGCGTCACGATCACCTCGACGTGGGTCGCCGCAACGCCCGCATGCTGCACTCGCTCGGCGTTGACGTGGGCATCGGGAAGGCCGAGCGCAACGATCGCGTCATCGAGCGCGCGGCGCGCGGCGCCTGCGTCCAATAACGCGGCGATCCACATGTCGCCGGCGAGGCCGCCTACCGGATCGATGTAGGCGACACGGGTCACGAGGAGCGAACCTCCGCGCGACGGGCGATCCGGGCGGCGACCGAGCCCGCCCCCAAACCGTCGTCGATGCCGACGACGGCCAAGCCGTCCGCGCATGAGCACAACATGGCGTTCAACGCCGTCTGGCCGCCGTGCGCCGACCCGTAGCCAACGCTGGTGGGCACGCCGATCACAGGGCATGGCGCAAGCCCGCCGATCACGCTGGCGAGGGCGGCGTCCATGCCCGCGACCACGATCACCACGTCGGCGGTATCGAGAGCCGGGATCACCGGAGCGAGCCGATGCAGACCGGCGACGCCGACGTCTTCGTGAACGGTGACTTCGGCGCCGAGCAGTTCCGCACGGATGCGCGCCTCGTGCACGACCGGTCCGTCGGATGTGCCCGCCGACACGATCAGCACGCGACCGCGACGCGCCACGGGGTGGCGCTCCACCCAGATCGCTCGAGCCAGCTCGTGCTCGCGGGCGTCGGGCAGCGCGTCGCGTACGGCCGCACGCATGTCGGCGTCGGCACGGGTCACCAGGACGCTGGAGGCGCCCGCCTCGGCGAGCGCCCGGGCGATCGCCGCGGCCTGCTCCGGGGTCTTGCCGGTGCCCAAGATCACTTCCGGTGCGCCTTGTCGGAGCTCGCGATGCGTGTCGACACGGGCGAAGCCGAGGTCTCGGTACGGCAGATCCGCCAGCCGGTCGGCCGCGTCGGCCGGAGCCACGGTGTGGTCGGCCACCGATTCGAGCAGCTCTTCCAGGTGGCTCCGGGAGGTCATACGACGAGTCTACGCGGCCAACGTCCGGCGATGATCGGGCGATCGCTCAGGACCCTGCCCCGGCGTACCGACACCTGTCGCATGAGACGTGTGCCTCGCCGTGTCGTGATGCTGTTCGCGGCCGTCTCGATCGCGGTCGGCGGAGTCGCCACGTCGGGCCTGCAGGCGACCGCCGGCGGTGTGTGCGGCCGCTTCGATCAGGTCGTGATCGCCGGGGTGGCGACGTGCACCCACGGAGGTGATGAGGCGACGGGTGAGGCGGTGACCCCACTCATGCGGCGGCCGTCGCGATCGCGCGGGACAACACCGCCGGCGCCGTGTCCCGGCAACGGGCGAAGCGGGCGGCGGATCCGCGTGCTGCTCGGCTACCCGCTGAACACCGCCGCCCCCGATCCCTCGTCGGCCAAGCCCGTGATCGCCCAAACGATCGCGATGGTGGACGAGAATCTCGACGCGCAGTCGCCGGGTGTGCTCGGCCAGCACTACCGCTTCTGGTGCCGGCACGACCGCCGGGTGAGCATCACGACCGTCACGCTTCCCCGCATCGGCGGCGATGGCGCCTACACGTTCGAAGAGGTTGCGAACTCCCTGGCAGCCCTCGGGTATGACCGACACCAGTTCGTGTACGCAGTGTTCGTGGCCAACATCGGATGCTGCTACCCATACGGTGGACAGGGGTCACTCGCCGTCGACGACCAGCAAGATCCCACGAAGAACGCGAACAACGGCGCGTATGCGCGCTACTCGATGATCCGGTTCAACGAAGGGTATGCCGTCGGTAGCCTGGCCCACGTGTTCCAGCACGAGACCGGTCACAACCTGGGCGCCGTGCAGAATTCCGCGCCGCACGCGAGCGGTGGCTTCCACTGCTACGAGACGTACGACGTCATGTGCTACGACGACGGTGGCTCCTACTTCTCCGGCGGCGGCGGGCTCGTGAACGACTGCCCGACCGCGATGGCGGATGGCCAGTACGCGTTCGACTGCAACGGCGACGACTACTACAACGTCGATCCCGCTCACAGGTCCTACCTGGCGACCCACTGGAACGTGGCCGACAGCGACTGGCTCACGGCGGTCGGCAAGAGCGGCTGACGCGGTGCGCCCTACGGAAGATCGACCACGGCTCGCGCCGTGACGTCGAGGTCCACGGAACCCGGGACGAGGAACAGCCCCTCCAGCCGGCGACGTACCGTCACGACCGCATCGAACGAGCCCGGCGCACACGAGCACGACAACAGTTCGGCGCCGTTGTGTTGGGCGTACGACGCCGCCTGTTCGGCCGGGACCTCACCACTGGGGAACGCGAGTTCCTGCGCCGCGGCCAGCGCTGCGGCATCGGCGGCGACCCGAGCCTGCGCCCGTACGGTCAACGCCCGCCCGACGTCGGCAACGCCCATCGTGCACACGAGGATCGTGAGCATGACGGCCGCGGTCAGGACGGATACCGAACCACCCTGATGACGGCACTCGTCGGCACTCACCCGAACTCCTGCCGCATGACGGCGGCGGCGCTGATCCGCACCGAACCGCCAACGAGCCAGCCGACCAACGGCACTCGCACAACGTCGTCGTAGTCGACCCGGACGGTCACCGTCGATCCGCGCGCGCCCTCGCGTGACACGGCGACGTGCGTGTTCGTCGGATCGAGCTCCGGGGCGGCCGCCCCCACCGCCGCGTCGATCTGTGCAGGATCGATCTGGATGGCGGCGGCGCGCGCTCCGGCGCGCGCCCCCGCCGCCACCACGGGCCCAACGCGCGCCAGC
>JANMPG010000155.1:0-15235 GCA_031369745.1 Actinomycetes bacterium | reverse complement strand
TGATCCGCGGCGCGCCGGCCGTGTCGATGGCCTGCCACGTGAACCCCGACGCCGACGCGCTCGGATCCATGCTCGGGTTGGCACACCACCTCGTCGCTCGTGGCACCCGGGTCACGTGCTCGTTTCCCAATACGCCGCTCGACATACCGCGATGGGCGGCGGAACTGCCCGGCCTGGACCTGCTGGTCGAGGTACAGGACTTCCCCGACGCGCCTGCGGTGATGGTGACGTGCGACTGTGCGGCGTTCGACCGCCTCGGGCAGCTGGGACACGCCGCGTCGAACGCGACCGAGTTGATCTGGATCGACCACCATCGTTCAAACGACGGGCGCGGCACGATCCGGCTGGTCGATCCGCTCGCCTCGAGCACGTGTGAGCTGGTCGCGCGGCTGATCGACACGATCGGGGGTGAGATGACCGACGCGTCGGCGCAGTGCCTCTACGCCGGCCTGATCGCCGACACGGGCCGATTCCAGTACGAGGCCGCGACGCCGGCGACGCTGCGGCTGGCCGCGCGCTTGCGCGAGCATCCCTTCGATCACGCGCGCATCTCCCAGGCGCTGTACGAAGACAATCAGGCGGCCTACCTCGAGGTCATGTCGATCGCGATGGGCCGGGCCCGGCTGGAGCCGGATGCCGATCTCGTGTGGACCTATGTGTTGTGGGCCGATCTGGAACGCGCGGGCGTCGGTCCCGGCGACGTCGATGATCTGATCGATGTCCTGCGGACCGCTCGGGAGGCCGATGCGGCCGCGCTGGTCAAGCAACAACGCGACGGCCTCTTCAAGGTCAGCATGCGCTCCCGCGGGCAACACGATCTGAGTGCGGTTGCGGCGGCGTTCGGGGGAGGCGGTCATCGGCTGGCCGCCGGGTACACGAGCGAGTTCGGGCCCGCCGAGACGATCGCGCGCCTTCGCGACGCGTTGCTCGCAGCGTCGGCCGCGCCGTGAGCGCCGATGCCCGACGCGGGGCGGGCCCCGACGGGCTCCTGCTGATCGACAAACCATCGGGGATCACGTCGCACGACGCCGTGGCGATGGTGCGTCGAGCGCTGTCGACACGCAAGGTCGGGCACGCCGGCACGCTTGATCCGATGGCGACCGGACTGCTGGTGATCGGCGTCGGTCGCGCGACGCGTCTGCTCCGCTTCCTGGGCGATCTGCCGAAGGTGTACGAGGGCACGCTACGGCTCGGCGAACGAACCACGACACTGGACGCCGACGGCGACATCACACGCCAGGCGTCGACCGACGGCGTCACCGACGAGGCGATCCGCGCGGCGATGGCGGCGAAGCTCGGCGCAACTGCGCAGCGGCCGCCTGCGTTCTCGGCCGTCAAGGTTGGGGGGCGGAAGCTGTATGAGGCAGCGCGCAACGGCGAGATCTTGGAGGCGCCCGCGCGTATCGTGCGCGTCGACGCCTTCGCGCCGACGAAGCGAGCCGGCGACGACATCGGTTTCCGCTGCACCGTCAGCGGCGGAACCTACGTTCGGGTCCTGGCCGCCGATGTGGGCGAAGCACTCGGCTGCGGTGCGCACCTGATCGCGCTTCGCCGAAGTGCGATCGGTCCGTTCAGCGTCGAGACCGCCACTGCGCCCCAGGACCCGGGAGCGCCACTGCCGTTGGAGCGAGCGGTGTCGCACCTGCCTCGGCTCGCGCTGGAGCACGAGGAGGCGATCGCCGCGTCGCACGGACGGATCCTTGGTCCGGCTGCGATCGAGGGTCCGTATGGGATCTATGACCCCGACGGGCATTTGATCGGCGTGTACCGGGACGATGGCGCGAAGGCCCGACCGGTCGTGATCTTGGCGCCGTCGGGCTCTTGATCAGTTCGGCACCGCGAACACGATGCGCACCGACCACGCGGCCAGGGCGATCGCGCCGCCAAGGACCGATACCGTGAGCCCGATCCGTCGCGCGCTCCATCGCTGGATCGAGATCCGGGGCCGCGTCGGGGCGAGTGATCGGAATCCGGCGATCAGGTCGCGGGGGTCGTCCTTCAAGAAGCGCTGGAGTTCGGTGGGGATCGCCATCCCCTGCGCCGCAGCGAACGCTTCCGCGATGTCGTCGGGGGAGAACGAGCGTAGCGCCGCTTCGTAGACGCGTGGCGCATCGGTGCGCACGCCCATCACGAGCATCATGTTCGCGAGGTCGACCGCCTGGCGCCACGGCGAGGGGCGAACCTCCAAACCCGAGACGTCGATCAGCTGCAGGTGTCCGCCGACGACCAGCAGATTCGCGGGTTTGATATCGCGATGGGCGAGCCCCGCGTCCCACAACGCGCGCACGAGCTGTATGCCTTCGGCGATCACCGCGTCGGTGACCTCGGCGTGCCCCAGTGTTTCGCCGCCTTCGAAGAACTCCTCGGCCAGCAGGTACTCCTGGTTCGGCGTGAGTTCGACGATCCCGTAGCTGTGCGCGACACGGAAACCCAGGTCGTCGAGCAGTCGAAGTGCGTAGTCCTCTGCTCCGATCAGCTGCCGCACCGAGGAGAACGAGGTCTCATCCTCGAGCCGTCCGTACATGATCGTGCGCATGATCCGATACCAGCGATCCGAGCGTGCGTGGCTGGACGCCAAGATCTTGCCGAACACGCGCGTGCCGTCTTCGATCGTCATGAGCAGTGGCGTGGAGCCTCCCGAGCCCTCCTCGCCGAACGCCTTGACGTTCGTGACCTCCAGGCCGAGTTGGTCGCGCATCGCACGCTGCACCGCGGTGGTGCGCTCCCCGGCAAGATCGAGGTGTGCGGCGTTGCCGCCTTTCTCGTACGAAACGGGGAACGCCTCGTCGGGTGCGAGCCACCCGAACACCACCGCCGCAACGGTGTACCCGAGGAGAACCGAGTACAGACCGGCGACCGGGTAGGTCGTGCCCAAGATCGCCTCAGCGAACACGACCAGGATCAACAACACGGAGCTCCACAGGAACGCCTGCCAGCGCGGACGGCCGGCGGGGACGAACGACATCGCCATCACCCCGACCGTGATCGCGAGCGACGCGACCGCCGCTGCGGGGAAATACCAAACATCACCGCTCGGAGCCACGACGACGCTGGTAGTCGGCGCAGACATGTGCACCTGCAGCGAGCCGACCACGTAGTCCGTCGCCCACAGCGCGAGGATGGCCACGCCCAGGTGTCGGAGCCGGCCGTAGCGGATTAACACGACGACTAGGACCACGCGCAACAGCACGATGGCAACGGGCGAGGCGAACCACGCCAGCGCCTTCGCGAACGGCGCGACCCCGTCGCTCTGCAGGCTGTCGAACAGCTCAAGGCCCGCCGTCCTCGTGCTCGCCTCGAGCGTTGCCGCGAGCGCGACGCCGACCGTAAGGACGATGACCAAGGCCGTGAGTGCGCGGGGCCACCACGCGGGTCGTGGCAGCGGCGGCGGCTCGCCGGAGGGCCGGCGGTGCACGCCGCTGCGTCCGACCATGTATGCACCGCTCGAGTCCTCACCCATCGGCGGGGATGCTATCCCACGGCTCCGCATCCGGTCCGATAGCCTGCTTGCGATGCAGGTTCTTCGCGGTTTCGGGTCCCTACCGCTGGACGACCAGCCGAGCGTGGCCACGGTCGGGTTCTTCGACGGCGTGCACAAAGGACACCAAGCGGTGCTCGCGCGGGTGGTCGCCGAAGCCGGTCATCGTCGTCTTCGAAGCGTCGCGATCACCTTCGACCGCCACCCTCGCGAGGTCTTGACGCCGGGCAGCGAGCCGCGGCTCATGACCACCGTGGAGCGGCGGGCGGATCTCATCGCCGACTGCGGGATCGATGTGCTCGTGGTCCTGCCGTTCGATCGAGATTTCTCGCTCGTGACGGCGGAGGCGTTCGTCGCGGATGTCCTGGTCGCGGGGGTGCACGCCACCCACGCCGCGATGGGAGCCAACTTCACGTTCGGGTTCAAGGCGCTGGGGACCATGGAGAACCTGTCACGGATGGGGGAGCCGTTCGGGCTCGGCGCGGAATCCGTGCCGTTGGTTCAGATCGACGGACGAACCGTGTCGTCGACCTCGATCCGCGACGCGCTGGCAGCCGGGGATCTGGATTGGCCCACGGCGGCCCTCGGCCGGCGGTTCGTGCTCGACGGCGAGGTCGTGACCGGCCACGGTCGGGGAAAGGGTCTCGGTTATCCGACGGCCAATCTCCGGACGTGGCCGAGGTTGTTGCTTCCGGGGCAGGGGATCTACGCGGGGGTGGCGGAGCATCGAGGCCGTCGCTACCGCACAGCGCTGGATGTCGGCACGAACCCGACGTTCGGCATCGAACCGTTGCACGTCGAGGCCTTCCTGCTGGACTTCGACGGTGGCGACCTGCCCGGCGAGCCGCTGGGCATCGAGTTTTGGGCGAGGCTGCGCGATGAGGAGAAATACGACGACGTCGACGCCCTCGTTGCCGCGATCGAGGCCGACGTGATCCGGGCGCGCGAGCTGGTGCCCGGCAGCGCCCTTGCGTAGCAGGTCACCGGCCCATCGCCGCTGGTAGCCTTGACCACCGACTATGACACTCACCAAAGACGACAAGACCGCCATCATCACCGAGCACGCCCGGGCCACCGGCGACACCGGTTCCGCAGAGGTCCAGGTCGCCGTGCTGACCAGGCGGATCACGGACCTGACCGAGCATCTGAAGCTCCACAAGCAAGACCACCACAGCCGTCGTGGCCTGCTGATGCTCGTCGGGCGCCGTCGCCGGCTGCTCGAGTACCTGAAGGGCGAAGACATCACCCGCTATCGCGACATCGTCGCGAAGCTCGGTCTTCGCCGTTAGTACGCGGTTCCGTGGCTCCCGTCGGGGGCCCGTATCGCACGAAGGGGTGATACACACACCGAACTCCCGGCCCTGAGGGGAGGCCCCGAAGCCCGGTCGGTTCTCAGTCGCGAACCCCCGCAGCCCGCTGCGGTTCGGAGGTTCACCACTGACAACCGGCCGACGTCCCCTCGCTGAATGTTGTGGCGCGCGCCGCGCGCCCACGAGTCCAAGGAGGACCTGACCGGATGGTCACTGAGATGACGCGCCCCGTTGGCGCGCACGACCTGACGATGCAAACCGGCAAGCTGGCAAAGCTTGCCGACGGTGCAGTCGTCGTTACCTATGGGCAGACGCAAGTGATCGCCACCTGCGTCCGCTCCAAGCCCCGTGAGGGGATCGATTTCTTCCCGCTCACGATCGATGTCGAGGAGCGGGCATACGCCGCCGGCAAGATCCCCGGCTCGTTCTTCCGCCGGGAGGGACGCCCGGGCGAGACCGCCATCTTGACGGCCCGCCTGATCGACCGACCGCTTCGCCCGACGTTCAAGGAAGGGTTCCGCGACGAAGTCCAAGTCGTGATCACCGTTCTGTCCGTCGACATGGAGAACCCCTACGACATCCCGGCGATGAACGCGGCCGCATGCGCCGTCGGTCTCGCCGGATTGCCGTTCAACGGACCGGTCGCATCCGTGCGCCTCGGCCTGATCAACGGCGAGTGGGTCATCAACCCGACGTTCCAAGAGGTTGAAGACGCCACGTTCGACATCGTGGTCGCGGGCTCCAAGAGCAGCAGCGGCGGCGTCGACATCCTGATGATCGAGGGAGAGGCGCCCGTGCACACGTGGTCGCTGCTCGCCGAAGGCGCGCTTGCCCCGACCGAAGAGGTCGTTGCCCAGGGGCTCGAGGTTGCCAAGACCGAGATCGCCAAGATCATCGAGTTCCAAGAGGCGTTCATCGCCGCGCACGGCGTCACGCAGATGGAGTGGGAGCCCACCCCGCTGTATGGCGCCGACATCTGGGACGCGCTCGACGCGAACTTCGCGGGCAAGGTGGAGGCGGCCATCGTGCCGGACCGCCAGGCTCGCGACGAAGCGTTCAGCGCCGTGAAGGAAGAGGCGAAGGCCTACCTCGCCTCCACGATCGGTGAGGACGAGATTGCGGGCCGCGGCCAGGAGTTCTCCGCGGCGTGGAAGTCGCTGCAGAAGAAGGTCATGCGTCGCCGCGTGATCGAGCAGGGGGTGCGGCTCGACGGCCGCAGCGCCACCGAGATCCGGCCGCTGTCGGCCGAGGTCGGCGTGCTCCCGCGGGCGCACGGCTCGGCGTTGTTCAGCCGGGGCGACACCCAGGTGCTCAACGTGGCCACGCTCGGCATGCTGCGCATGACGCAGATGATCGACACGCTGGACCCCGAGGACACCAAGCGCTATATGCACCACTACAACTTCCCGCCCTACAGCACCGGCGAGACCGGCCGCGTGGGCTCGCCCCGACGCCGTGAGATCGGTCATGGGGCGCTCGCCGAGAGAGCGTTGTTGCCGGTGGTGCCCCACGAGGACGAGTTCCCCTACGCACTGCGGCTGGTCTCCGACGTGATGAGCTCCAACGGCTCGACGTCGATGGCGAGCGTCTGCGGATCGACCCTGTCGATGATGGACGCCGGGGTGCCGTTGAAGGCGCCGGTGGCCGGTATCGCGATGGGCATGATCGCCGATGACGGCAAGTACGTGACCCTGACCGACATCCTCGGCGCGGAAGACGCGCTCGGCGATATGGACTTCAAGGTCGCCGGCACCGAGGAGTTCGTCACCGCGATCCAGCTCGACATGAAGGTGGCGGGCATGCCCGCCGACGTGCTGGCCGCGGCGCTGCAGCAGGCCAAGGACGCCCGTATGCAGATCCTCGATGTGATGCTCGCGACGATCGCGGAGCCACGTGGCGAGGTCAACGCGCACGCGCCGCGGATCATCACGATCCAGATCCCCGTGGACAAGATCGGCGAGGTCATCGGACCCAAGGGCAAGAAGATCAACGAGATCATCGCCATGACCGGTGCCGACATCAACATCGAGGACGACGGCACCGTGTTCATCGGTTCGATGGGCGGCGACGGGGCCGACGAGGCCGCACGCATGATCGACGACATCGCCAACCCACGGCCCGTGCTGGTCGGCGAGACCTACGAAGGTCGCGTGGTGAAGACCACGACCTTCGGGGCGTTCGTCAACCTGGTGCCCGGCCGTGACGGATTGGTCCACATCTCGAAGTTGGGCAAAGGCAAGCGCCTGTCCAGCGTCGAGGAGGCCATCCACGAGGGCGACATGATCAACGTCCTGGTCGAAGACATCGACCCGCAGGGCAAGATCAGCCTCAAGCCGATCGGCTCGGAGTGGGACGCGCCCGAGGGCGCCGCCGTCTCCGGCGGCGGCGGCGACCGTGGTGGACGCGGCGGCGGCGACCGTGGTGGACGCAGCAGCGGCGACCGCAGTGGTGGTGGCGGCGGTGGCGACCGGAGCCAGCGTTCGGGCAAGCGGTTCCGCGATCGCGAGGGCGGCGCAGACACCGACGCCAGCGCGGGCACCGGCGAGCCCACCGACAGCTGACCCCTATGCCGATCGAGCGCACCGAGTTCACCTCGGGTTTGCGTGTCGTGACGGAGCGGATGCCTGGCGTCCGCTCCGTCACGATCGGCGTATGGGTGCTCGCGGGATCTCGCGACGAGCGCCCTGCGATCAGCGGGCACTGTCACTTCCTGGAGCACTTGCTGTTCAAGGGGACCGAGACACGCACCGCCCTCGATATCGCCGAGGCATTCGACGCGGTCGGCGGCGACGTGAACGCGTTCACCGCCAAGGAGTACACCTGTTACTACGCGCGAGTGCTCGATCGCGACCTCGAGATGGCGGTCGATCATCTGACCGACATGCTGCAGCACTCCACGATCGCGGCGGCCGATCTGGCCGGCGAGACCGACGTGATCTTGTCGGAGATCGACATGCACGAGGACTCGCCCGAAGACACCGTGCACGACGTGTTCACCGAAGCGCTATGGCCGGGCCACCCGCTTGGCCGGCCGATCCTTGGCACGAAGGAGCGCATCCGCGCCTCGACGCGCGCCTCGGTGCGTGGGTTCTACCGGCGCCACTACGTGCCGGGACGCATGGTGATCTCGGTCGCCGGCAACGTTCGCCATGACCGCTTGCTCGCGCTGCTCGGCGATCGCATGGACGTCGGACGCCCGCTCGGTCCTCGTGGTCGTTCCGTGACGCAGGCGCGCAGCATGGCGAAGCCCCCGCGTCCTTCGGGCAGGCATGCGATCAAGCGCAAGAAGGTCGAACAGGCGCATATCGTGCTCGGTACGAACGGGCTGCCGCGCACCGACCCGGATCGTTTCGCGTTCCTCATCGCCAACACCGCATTGGGCGGCGGGATGTCCTCGCGACTGTTCCAGGAGATCCGCGAGAAGCGCGGGCTTGCCTACACCGCGTACAGCTATCACTCGCAGTACACCGAGGCGGGAGTGTTCAGCGCTTATGCGGGCACGGCCCCCAGCCGCGCCGCCGAGGTGCTGCGGCTCATGCGTCACGAGCTCGACGCCGTGCGCGACGGCGGGATCGGCCCCGAGGAGTTCGCCCGAGCCAAGAGCCACGTGAAGGGGTCAACGGTCCTGTCGCAAGAAGACCCCGGCAGCCGCATGTCGCGCCTCGGCAAAGCCGAGGTCGCCCATGGCGAGATACTCACCCTCAGCGAAACGCTCAAACGTGTGGACGCGGTGACGTTGGACGATGCACACCGGGTGGCCGAGCGGGTACTGTCCCAACCGATGACGCTCGCCGTGGTGGGCCCTGTGGGGATGAAGGAGCTGCGCGGAGTCGCACCGTGATCCGGGTCGGCGTCCTCGGGGCGGCCGGGCGGATGGGCGGCGAGGTCTGCCGAGCGGTCGCCGGCGCCGACGGTCTCGATCTCGTCGCCGCGATCGACCCGAACAACACCGGCCTGGAGGCCGAAGGGCTGCTCGTCGCCGCCACGGTCGACATGCTGGCGAGCGCCGCGGTCAACGTCGCCGTCGATTTCACGCACCCATCGACCGTGATGCCGAACACACGCTGGTGCCTGCGCAACGGCATCCACACGGTCGTCGGCACGACCGGACTCACGCCGGCCGACCTCGATGAGTTGCGCACGCTCGCGGCAGCGGGCGATGCCAATTGCTTCGTCGCCGCGAACTTCGCCCTGGGGGCGGTGCTGCTCCTACGCTTCGCCGCCCAGGCGGCTCGGTATTTCGACGCCGCAGAGGTGATCGAGCTCCATCACGACGGCAAGGTCGATGCGCCCAGCGGCACGGCCATCGCCACGGCCAAGGCGATCGGCGCCGCGCATATCGGTGCGTGGTCCGCGCCCGAAGCGGTGGGGGAGTACCCCCAGGCGCGCGGGGCCGACGTGGACGGGGTCCGTGTGCATTCGGTTCGCCTCCCGGGTTTGGTCGCGCACGAAGAGGTGCTGTTCGGCGGACCCGGCCAACTCCTCTCGATCCGTCACGACGCCATGGATCGGGCGGCGTTCATGCCCGGCGTGCTGATGGCGGTTCGTGCGGTGCCCGATCGGCCGGGCCTCACCGTCGGTCTCGGCGCGCTGCTCGACGCCTGAGCGCTTCGCCCCTCGACTAGGCTGGCGCCGATGGAATTCCGCACGATCACCGAAGCTGAGATCGACGCGTTCTTTGCGTCGCTCGCCACTGCGTTCGCCGACGCGAGCCCCGATCCCGATGAACTGCTGAGTGACCGCACGGTTCTGGAGCCGGATCGGAGTTTCGCGGCGTTCGACGACGGACGGATCGTGGGATGCGCGGGCGTGTTCACGCAACGCATGGTCGTGCCCGGCGGCGCGCTCGTACCGACCGCCGGCATCACGCTCGTCGGCGTGCTGCCGACGCATCGCCGCTTGGGGATCTTCCGCGAGCTGATGACGCTGATGCTCGCGCAGGCGAGATCTCGGGGAGAGGTGGTCGCGTCGCTATTCGCCTCGCAAGCGTCCATCTACGGGCGCTTCGGGTTCGGTCACGCCGCCTTTCACCTCACCTTGGATATCGCGCTCGATCGAGTGGTCTGGGCACCCGGCACCGAGCCGACCGGGCGCACGCACCTGCGCAGTCGGGCAGAGGCGATGCCGGCGATGCGCGCGATCTATGACCGGGCCTACCCGCCCCGGCCCGGGGCGCTCGAGATCGACGATCGCTGGATGCAGGTCGCCTACTGGGAGTCCTCCAAAGATGACCAGAAGGTGTTCTATGCCGTGCACGAGGACGATGCGGGAACGCCGGACGCCTTCGCTCTGTACGGAACCAAGCACGAGTGGCCGCGCGGGCTGCCGAGCACCGAGATGACCGTGAAGCGTCACGTCGCCGCCACGCCGCAGGCCGGGCTCTCGCTGTGGCGATTCCTCTTCGATGTCGATCTCGTGTCCCGTGTCAAGGCCGGTATCCGGCCCCTGGACGATCCGCTGCTGTTGCAGCTGGAGGAGCCACGCTCGCTGCGTCCGGAGCTGGACGACGGGTTGTTCCTCCGTCCGCTCGACGTCATCTCGGCGCTAAAGGCGCGCGGCTATGCGGCCGACGGGCGCATCGTGCTGCGCGTGAGCGACCCCTTCCTCACCGACAACGATGGCGTCTACGAACTCGTGGTCGATGGTGGAACCTCGGCGTGCCGGCGCACGGACGCCTCCCCCGACATCGAGTGCACCGTCCACGCGATCGGCTCGACGTACCTCGGAGGCACCACCTGGTCGGCGCTCGCGCAGGCGGCGCGGATCACCGAGCTCACGCCGGGGGCTCTGCACACGATCGACGCGATGTTCCGCAGCGACGTCGCGCCGTGGCCTATGTACTACTTCTAGGGCAGCCGCAACTCCTCGACGGTGATCGTGCCGTCGTCGGCCCGGGTGATCAGCAAGCCTTCGCACTCGCTCATCGGCGCGGTGTCGCGACCGGTCAGACCGAACGCTGCGCGCTCCACCAGAGGCGTGTGGCTGATCGCGAGCCCGAGCCCGCCCGCGGGCAGCTGATCGAGCAGCGCTCGCACGCCGGCGGCCATGCCCTCGGGTGAGCCCCCGGTGGCGTCCTGGCCGGCGAGCCCGGGGATCACCGCGTGGTCCGGCGGGAGCTGCTGGCCCGCCCCTCGCAGGAACCACGCAGCGGTCTCGGCCGCTCGCTCAGCCGGAGAGACGAACACGGCGTCGTACCGCAGCCCACCCGCGCGACCGACGTCTTCGGCCATCGCCCGACCGCGCGGTGACAGTTCGTCGCGCTTGGGGTCTCGCGGGGCGTGTCGGCGCAGTTCCAGGCGTTCCATCACGGCTCCTTGGGAAGTCGGCTCCGACGGGGCTCGCGTATCATGCCGCATCCATGGGTCTTCGAAGGCTTTGCGTCATGCTCACACTCGCCGCGTTTGCCGCGGGAGCGGTCGCCTGCACCGGGGGAGACGGGGCCGTGGATACGTCACCAGGGTCCGATGCGCCGAGCGATCTGCCGACCACCGACGCCAACGTGACGATCGTCCCCGGCGAGTGGATCTACGAATACCTCGGCGTCAAGGTCACGTTCGAGTGGAAGGATGGGCCCCCGATGCTCACCGTGAAGAACGCGAGCGGCGCGGAGATCGCTGCGCCCGCGATCTATGTGGTCACGCAGGACCAACGCCGCATCGACGGCGGCATCGACGGCTCGATCCCGCTTCCCGATGCCACCACCGGCCAGTACACCGTGACGTTCCCGGGCCATCTGCAGCCCGCCGACGTCGGTGTGATCGTGCTGATGCTCGGCGACGAGAACTGGGGCGCTCTCAGTCCGAAGGTCCTCGAGCAGGGTTAGCGGCTCGCGGGCTCGGCCTCGCCGGCTTGCCAGCGCGCCAGCACGAACAACAGATCGCTCAGCCTGTTGAGATAGCGCCGCACCTGCGGATTCACCGCTCGCTGGGCTCGTTCCAACGCAACCACCGCGCGTTCGGCGCGGCGTACCACCGAACGTGCCACGTCGATCGCGGCGCTCGCCGGGTTCGCGCCCGGCACGATGAAGACCTGGGGGAGGGGTCGTTCCTCCACGAGATCGTCGATGCGTTGCTCGAGCCGTGTGACCATGCGCTCGGTCACCAGGGACACCTCGGGCTGCAGCTTCGCCCGTTCGCTCGGGTTGGTGGCGAGGTCGGCTCCGACCACGAACAGCTCCCGTTGCAGCGCAAGGAGATCGGTCTGCATGACCTCGTCGCCGGCCAGCGCCCGGGCGAGCCCCAGCACCGCCACGGCCTCGTCGGTGGTGCCGTAAGCCTCGGTGAGCAGGTCGTCTTTGGGGATACGGCCCCCGTAGAGCAGGCCCGTCGTGCCGTCGTCGCCGGTCTTCGTGTAGATGCGTGGCATGGGCGGCTAGCATAGGCCGGTGCGGCATCACCGCCCGGTGGTGTGCGCGGAAGGGGGCAGCTCGCGATGACCGGCAGGTTCGGATCCGTGGTCACGGCCATGGTCACGCCGCTGCGTGAGGATCATGCCGTCGACCTCGATCGTGCCCAAGAGTTGGCGCGGTGGCTGATCGCCAACGGCTCCGACGCGATCGTCGTGGCGGGATCCACGGGCGAGTCCCCGACGTTGACCCAGCGAGAGAAAGCCGACCTGTTCGCCGCGGTTGCCGAGGCCATCCGGGGTCAGGGCGCCATGATCGCCGGGGTCGGCACGTACGCCACGGCCGAGACGCTCGAGTTGACGCACGCGGCCGCAGACGCTGGCGCCGATGGTGTGCTCGTCGTCGCTCCGTACTACAACAAGCCGCCCCAGCGCGGGCTCACGGCCCACTTCACCGCGGTCGCCGACGAGACCGACCTGCCCGTCATGCTCTACAACATCCCCGGGCGCACCGCGATCCGGATCGAGCACGACACCCTGCTCGAGCTTGCGGCGCACCCCAACATCGTCGCGGTCAAGGACTCCACCGGCGACTTTCAGGCGGTCTCGCGGTTGATCGCCGAAGCGCCCGACGGTTTCGAGGTCTACTCCGGCGATGACTGGGCGACCTTCGGGTATGTGTGTCTCGGCGCCGCCGGCGTCGTGAGCGTGGCGAGTCATCTGGTCGGTGAACAGATCCACCAGATGGTCGACCTGATCGTCACCGGTGACACGCCGGCCGCGCGCAAGATCCACGAAGCGCTCACCCCATTGTTCAACGCGTTGTTCATCACCTCCAACCCGATCCCGGTCAAGGCCGCGTTGGAGATGCTCGGGCGCGGGTGTGGTGGTACCAGGCTGCCGCTCGTGGCGGCGACCGCAGACGAACAAGCGCGCGTGCGCGCGGCACTCGAGGATGCCGGTCTCCTTGCCTGAGTCCGCGTGTCGGCTCATCTTCCTCGGTGGGATCGGCGAGGTCGGGCGCAACATGGCCTGTCTGGAGGTCGACGGACGCCTGTTGATCATCGATGTCGGGCTGTCGTTCCCCAACGCCGAGATGCTCGGGATCGATCTCGTACTGCCCGACATGGAATTCGTTCGCGATCGCGCCGACGATGTGCAGGCGATCGTGCTCACCCACGGGCACGAGGATCACGTGGGCGCGCTGCCCTACCTGTTGAAAGACCTCGGCCGCCCGGTCCCGGTGGTCGGCACCGCGTTCACCCTGGAACTGCTGCAGGGCAAGCTGGAGGAACACCAGGTCACCGATCTGGCCGAGCTCACCCTCGCGGAGCCGGGCAGCGGTCTCACGGTTGGCGGGTTCTCGATGCGCTTCCTACACGTGACCCACTCGATCCCCGACGGCATGGCGGTGGCGGTCGACACGCCGTATGGCACCGTGCTGCACACCGGGGACTTCAAGCTGGACCCCACGCCGATCGACGGTCTGGCGACCGACCTGCACGGCTTCGCCGAGGAGGCGGGCCGCGGTGTCCATCTGTTGCTGTCGGACTCCACCAACGCCGAGGAACCCGGTCACAGCACGAGCGAGCGGACCGTGGGGCCGATCTTGCGCGACATCGTGTCCAACGCCCCGGGCATCGTCGTGGTGGCGTGCTTCTCGAGTCACATCCACCGCACGCAGCAGGTGATCGACGCAGCCGTGGCCGACGGTCGCGTGGTCACGTTCCTGGGTCGCTCGATGCAGAATTCCGTGGGGGCGGCGCGGCGCCTGGGGATCTTGCGCCTGGACGAGCGCGACGTGATCGACATCTCCGAGGTCGACTCGCTTGACCCGGGGCGCGTCGTGATCATCTGCACCGGCAGCCAGGGCGAGCCGTACTCGGCGCTCAGCTTGATGGCCGCGCGCGAGCACAAATGGGTCAAGCTGAAGGAAGGCGACACGGTGGTGTTGTCGTCCAGCTTGATCCCCGGCAACGAGCCCGCGATCCATCGCGTCGTCGACTCCCTGTACCGAAGCGGGGCCGATGTGTTCCACATGCCGTCGGACCCCGTGCACGCGAGCGGTCACGCGGCGCAGGAGGAGCTGCGCTTGCTGATCTCCCTGGTGCGCCCCCGCTGGTTCATCCCCGTGCACGGCGAGCGCCGGCACCTCCAGCACCACGCGCGGCTGGCCGAGGAGGTTGGCATCCCGCACGACCACATCTTCGTGTGCGAGGACGGCGACACGGTCGAGATCGGCGAGCGGGTCTTCAAGGGCGAACGTGTCCGAGCCGGCATGACGTTCGTCGACGGGCTGGGCATCGGCGACGTCGGGGGAGAGGTGCTGCGCGATCGACGCATGCTGTCCAGCGACGGGGTGGTCGTGGTCGTCGTGACGGTCGATGCGCAGACCGGGGAGCTCGTCGGCGGGCCCGACGTCGTGAACCGCGGCTTCGTGCACGAGGAAACCTCCGGCGACATCCTCGAAGAGGCTCGTTCGCGCGTGATCGCCGTGTTCGAGGAATCGGCCTCCGCAGGCATCACCGATCCATCTGCCTTGCAGCAGAACATCAGACGCGTGCTGAAGCGGTACTTCGTCGACGTGACCCAGCGCAAGCCCGTCATCCTGCCGGTGATCATGGAGGCCTGATCCGCCTCGGCGGCCGCGGCTGCTTGCGCCCGGCGTTCCACGCGTCAGACTGTCGGACCTATGGCCACGAAAACTTCCCCTTCGCGGCGTTCTTCGTCGCGCGTTTCCAGCACCCGTTCGCGCTCGACCGGACGCAAACCCGCTTCGAAGAAGAAGAAATCGTCCGCGAAGCGGAAGCCGGCGCGCACGCCGGTGCACCAGATCTTGTCGCCGCACTCGCGCGACGCGCTCGGGATCTTCCTGGTCGTGCTGGCGTTGGTCACCGTGCTCGGCCTGTGGTTCCACGCGGCCGGCCCCGTTGGCGGGTTCCTGACGTGGTTGTTCCGAGGCGCCTGGGGTGTTGCCGCGGTGGCGTTCCCACTCGTCGGCGTGTACTGGGGCATCCTGCTGCTTCGCGACACCGCACGCGAAGAGCGCGTGCGCATGTTCATCGGGTTCACGGTGCTGTGCGGCGGCGTCCTCGGGCTGCTG
>JANMPG010000151.1:0-4868 GCA_031369745.1 Actinomycetes bacterium | reverse complement strand
TAGCGTTGTGGTTCGTCGGCCATGAGCCCTCCCGATGACTGCGCCGCAGTCTGGCTGACCGACTCACGAGCGGCAACGCGAAGATGCGCTGCGCGCAACGTGGCGTTCGACCTGGCGCCTATCCGCACACTACGATGCAGCGGTTACCCGCCGAAGGGTTGTCAGGTGCGCGACGAGGCCGGTGGTTCCCTGCAGTCCGTGAACCGTGCGCTGACCGCGCTCGAGCTGGTGGCCGATGCCGGCGAGCTAGGAGTGAGCGAACTGGGACGCCAGCTCGGCGTGCACAAGGCGACCGCCTCCCGTCTGGCCGCGGTGCTGGCCGAGCGGGGCTTGTTGGAGCGCGACCCGCTCACCGAGCGCTACCGGATCGGCTTCGGGCTCGTGCGGCTGGCCGGTGCGGCGATGAGCGGGCTCGATCTGGTCCGGTTGTCTCGTCCGATCTTGGAGACGCTCGCGGAGCGAACGCGGGAAGCGAGCAACCTCGGCGTGCGAAGCGGCGACGACGTCGTCTACGTCGACCAGATCTCCGGGACGCGCTCGATCGTGACCGTCAGCTGGGTCGGCAAGCGCACGCCGTTGCACTGCACGTCCAACGGCAAGATCCTGCTGGCGTTCGCCGATGAGACCGATCGCGAGCGGGTGCTCGCGATGCCGCTCGAGGCGTTCACGCCGCGCACCGTCACCGACGCCGCGGCGCTACGAACAGAGCTCGCGTCGATCCGTTCGCGCGGCTACGCTGCGGCGGTCGAGGAACTCGAGGAGGGGCTCAACGCGGTTGCGGCGCCGGTGTTTCAGGCAGACGGCCGCGTGATCGCATCGCTCGGTGTGTCGGGACCGGCGTTCCGCATGCATGCGGTGGACGTCCCGCGTTTGGGGTTACTGACGGCGGAGGCCGCACAGGCGGTCTCTCGCCAGCTCGGACACCTGGAACGAGGACGAGCGAACAGATGAAGGAGGTGAAGGCGTCATGACGATCGGATGGGGCGCGCAGGCGCGGGCGGTGGACTCGATGCTGGACGCGGTCGGCAGGACACCGCTGGTACGCCTCCACCGGGTCGCCCCCGATCTCGAGCTGTTCGCCAAGGTGGAGTGGTACGGCCCTACCGGATCGGTCAAAGACCGGATCTACGCCTTCATGTTGGCCAAGGCCGAGGCGGCCGGCCGGCTGCGGCCGGGCATGACGATCATCGAGTGCACGACGGGCAACGCGGGCATCGGCTGCTCGGCGGTGGCGGCGATCAAAGGCTATGACTGCGTCATCGTGATGCCCCAGGGCATGAGCACCGAGCGCAAGCGCATGATCGAGGCCTACGGCGCCACGCTGGAGCTCACGCCCGGCGCCGGGCAGGACATCGACCTCGCCCTTGCGCGCATGCGAGAGATCGTGGCCACCGACCCGGATCGTTACTTCTTCCCCGGGGAGTTCGAGAACCCGGACAACCCCGAGGCTCAGCGCGTCGGCGGCGAAGAGATCTGGGAACAACTCGACGGCAACGTCGATGCTGTGGTCGCCGCACAGGGCACCGGTGGGTGGATCAGCGGGGTGACGTCGGCGCTGAAAGGCCACGACCCCTCGATCCTGGCGTTCGCGGTCGAGGCCGCCGAGTGTCCGCTGATCAGCGACCAGCGCTGGGGAGTGCACGGCGTGCCCGGCATCGGTGACGGCATCATCCCGAAGAACCTCGATCTTGCCGCGATGGACGGCATCGTGACGGTGAGCACGGCCGACGCGCTCGCGATGGCCGGACGCATGGCTCGCGAGGAGGGCCTATTCTGCGGGCCGTCCAGCGGCATGAACGTCGTGGCCGCGGTCAAAGTGGCCGCGAAACACCCGGAGCTGCGCCGCGTCGTCACGGTCGTGCCCGACACCGGCCAGCGCTACCTGAGCGGTGAGTTGTTCGGCGAGCAGACCGATGTCGAGGAGCCCGACCGCGATCACACGCCGGACCCCGCCATGGTCGAGCAGGTCGCCGCACACCGCCACCGGCTCGAGTTCATCGCATGAGTGAGCCCTGGGAGCTGTCCGCCACCGACGCGCTCGCGCGGATGCGCACCAAAGACCTGTCGCCGGTGGAGCTGTTGGCGTCCGTGATCGCGCGCGCCGAGGCGGTCGAACCGACGGTCAACGCCTTCGCCGAACGTCGCGACGACGAGGCCGCCGTTGCCGCCAAGGTGTCGGCCGAGCGGTATGCGTCCGGTGTCGACGTCCGCCCTCTCGAAGGGCTGCCGGTGTCCTTGAAGGAGGAGGTGCCGGTCGAGGGCTGGCGTATGCGGTTCGGCTCGCTGGCCGTCGACGAGATCGCGACAGCAACAGCGCCGATCGCCGAGCGCATCTTCGCGGCGGGCGCGGTCGTGCACGCGCGCACGACGACGCCGGAGTTCTCCTGCGTCGGCTACACGCATTCCAAGCTGTGGGGCGTGACGCGGAACCCGTGGAACCCCGAGGTCGCGGTCGGCGGTTCGAGCGGCGGCGCAGGTGCGTCGCTCGCGTCGGGCACCTCGTTGCTTGCGAGCGGCTCCGACATCGGCGGATCGATCCGCATCCCGGCGTCGATCAACGGGGTCGTCGGGTTCAAGCCACCGCACGGGCGGGTACCGACGGGTGCGCCGTTCAATCTGGATCGCTACTGCCATGACGGCCCGCTCGCGCGCACGGTCGCGGACTGCGCCTTGTTCGAAAACGTGGTCGCGGGCCCGCACAAACTCGACGTGACGAGCCTGCGTCCAAAGATCGAGATCCCCGCGCGGCTCGAGGGCATCGAGGGGATGCGCATCGCGCTGTCGGTCGATCTCGGCGGGTGGGACGTGGACGACGAGGTCGCGGCGAACACGCGGGCCGCGGCAGCGGCGCTGCGATCGGCTGGTGCGACGGTCGATGAGGTCGAGATCCCGTGGACGCTGGAGTTCATCATGGACACCACGCGTCGCCATTTCGCGACGATCTTCGGCGCCGAGATCGGCAACGCGGCCGCGGCGTTCCCCGATCTGATCAACGACTACGTGGCGGCGTGGGCCGAGGAGTCCAACCTGTACGCCGACGATCCAGGCGCGTTCCTGCACGGGCTGGAGGGAGAGCAGGCCATGTGGGTGCCGATCGGCGAGTTATTCGAGACCTACGAGGCGTTGATCTGTCCCACCTGGGCCGTGACGGGGATCCCCGCCGGCGACAGTGTGCTCGGTCAGCTGTACGAGGGCGGCGGGCGCAACGACCGCCAGTTCACCTATTACATGACGACGCCGTTCAACGCGCTGTCGCCGTGCCCGGTGCTTGCGGTGCCGAGCGGCGTGGCGTCCAACGGGGTGCCGACCGGCATCCAGATCGTCGGGCGCACCTACGACGACGTGACCGCCTTTCGGATCGGCGCCGCGCTCGAGGAGGTCCGGCCCTGGCCGACGGTTGCCGCGTCGGTGCCGCCGATCACGATGTAGCTCTCTCCCCGTGACCTGATGTAGTGACCTACCGGTTGGCTCGGTTGCTGCGCTAGCCTGCGGGTCATGACCACCTATCCGATGTCCGCCGAGGACCGTGCGATCCAAGACCGCGCCCGCACCTTCGTCGACGACGAGCTGATCCCGTGGGAGCAGCATGCCGAGGAGAACGCCGGGCAGATCCCGGCCGAAACCAAGCAGCGGCACCACGACCTGGCGATCGAGCTGGGCTTCTACGGCATGAACCTGCCGACCGATCTCGGTGGTGGCGGCTTCACGATGCTCCAGCAGGTGCTGGTCTCGGAGCAGATCGGCCGGGTCACCAACGCGCTGGGGTGGTGCGTGCACACGCCGGCCGCGTGGGCTCCCGACGTCATGACCACTGATCAGATCGAGCGGTGGCTCAAGCCGTCGATCAGCGGTGAGCGACACGAGTGCTACGCGATCACCGAGGCCGGTGCGGGCTCCGACGTCGATGCGATCGTCTCCACCGCGCGTCGCGACGGCGACGAGTACGTCCTCGCCGGCGAGAAGATGCACGTGACGTCGTACAACAGCGCCGACCATCTGTTCTTCCAGGCGAAGCTCGTGGGCGGGGACCACGAGGGCGAGCACGCGATGTTCGTGGTCGACAAGGACACGCCCGGCGTGCGCCTGGTGGCCGAGCCTCGCTATACGCACACGTATCCGGACACGCATGCGATCGTGGCGTTCGACGACGTGCGTGTGCCCGCGTCGCACCTGATCGGCGCCGAGGGCGACGGCATGGCGTTCACCTACGCGTGGTTCCGCTACGAACGGCTGATGATCGCGGCGCGGTGCTGCGGCGCCGCCGAGCGTCTGATCGACGAAGCCACCGCATTCGCGCAGCAGCGCGTGCAGTTCGGCGCGCCGATCATCGAGAACCAGGCGATCAGTCACATGCTGGCCGACTCGCTGACCGAGCTGTGGGCTGCGCGCCTGATGACCTATCGGCTGGCCGAGAACATCGACGCAGGGGTCGACGTCAAGATCCAGCACGCGCAATGCTCGATGGCCAAGCTGTACGCGAGCGAGATGGCCGGGCGCGTCGCCGATCGCGCCGTGCAGATCTTCGGTGGTCGCGGCTATATGCGCGAGAACGTTGCCGAGCGCTTCTGGCGCGAGGTGCGCGTCGACCGCATCTGGGAAGGCACGAGCGAGATCCAACGAAACATCGTCGCGGACCAGCTGGCCAAGCGCGGGGCCCGGGCCTTGGTGGGCTGATCTCGCGAGCGGTGGGTTCTTCGGTCCAGACGTCCCGCCCCAGCGCTTGCGGCGGAAGAGGCGGCGGGGTCTAGGTGGTACGGGCGCCTCGCGTGGTTGTGGGGCTATGTGAAGGGGAGGAGCGGGAGCTCCCCCGCGACGAACGCGAGTCGCTTGGCCAACATCGACAAACCACGACGGCCTTCGGCCTCAAG
>JANMPG010000115.1:0-2465 GCA_031369745.1 Actinomycetes bacterium | reverse complement strand
CCGTGTTCGGCCCGGCGGAGCACGCGTTGTTCGAGACCGTGCCAAGGGCCCCGTGCGACGGCCCAGCAACGATGGAGAACGTGAGCTCGCACGTCTCGGCATCGTGGCCGGTCAGGGTGATCGACGTTGCCGTGTCCTCGTCCGTCGTCTTTGAAACTCCCTCCGCTGTGGGAGAGGCGTTGCATGAGCCAACCGTCGTGACTGGCATCGAAGCACCGCTCGTGAGGAAGAACTGGTTGTTGTTACCTCGGAAGTCGTTGGACTGCTTGACCATTATCTGCCAGGTGTAGGGCGCAGCCAACGCCGGCGTCGTGCTGTTGAAAGCTAGCGTCACACTCCCTTGTGGAGCGATCCCGTCCGATGAGGTGGCGCTGCGAAGCTCGAGCGTTCGCGAAGTTGAGACGTAGGTCGCGCTCCAGTTCTTGGACGTGCTTGGGTTCGCAAACGAGAATGTGAATGTGTCGGGGTTGCCGAAGTTGGACGGCACGCCGATGTTGACGGAACCGAACGACTGCCCCCCGGGCGGCATCGTGTTCGTCAACGTGAGCGAGAACCTTGGGTTAGAGCTCGGTGCTACGCACGCCGGTGACATGGTCGGTGTGTATGTCTTCTGGGTTGGTGCCGCAGTGACGGGGAGTGCCGCCAAGGCGGAGAACATCAACAGGGCCACGAGTACAGCGCCGCGGCGCTTGATCCCTTCGAAGTAGCCAGCCGAAGATCCGCTTCGGTCCTTCAAGCGCGAACGTACGGACATGTTCGATACCTCCCCAGATTGCGCGCCCGACCCAGGCGCGATTAATGAAAGGTAGGCCCTGTGCCCTGGGACGTCAATGCTGCCTATCCAGCAAAGGTCGTAGGCCTTTCGGCGGAATCATCCGCTCTCTACAGAACCGGCAGGTAGCGCTCTAGTTCGTAGGGCGACACGTACGACTTGAACGAGTCCCACTCCGCCCGCTTATTGCGTATCAGGTACTCGTGGACATGCTCTCCGAGTGCACCCCGCAACACGTCGGACCGCTCTGCCAGCGTGATCGCGTCGTGCAGATCTTCGGGCAGCGAGGCGATCCCGGCCGCCGCTCGCTCGCTCTCGCTCATCTCATAGATGTTGTTGGAGGCTTCCGGCGGAAGTTCGTACCCGCCCGCGATCCCGGCGAGCCCGGCTGCCAGCATGGCCGCGAACGCGAGGTATGGGTTGCACGCCGGGTCCGGGGAGCGGTATTCGATCCTCGTGGCCTCTTCCTTGCCGGGCTTGTATTGGGGCACGCGCACGAGCGCCGAGCGGTTGCGCCGCGCCCAGCACACGTACACCGGCGCCTCGTAGCCGGGCACCAACCGCTTATAGGAGTTGACCCACTGGTTCGTGACCAGCGTGATCTCGGGCGCGTGGCGTAACAACCCGGCGATGTAGGACTTCGCGGTGGCCGACAGGTGATGGGCGTCTCCGGCGTCGAAGAACGCGTTGCGGTCGCCGGTGAACAGCGATTGGTGCGTGTGCATGCCGCTGCCGTTCACGCCGGCGACGGGCTTGGGCATGAACGTCGCGTAGATGCCGAACTCGTGCGCGACCTCCTTCACCGTGAGTCGGTAGGCCATCACGTTGTCGGCCATCGTCAGCGCGTCGGTGTAGCGAAGGTCGATCTCATGCTGCGACGGCGCCACTTCGTGGTGCACGTACTCCACCGGGATGCCCATCGACTCGAGGTATTGCACCGTGCGCTTGCGGTAGTCGGTCGCGACGTCCAGCGGCGTCTCGTCGAAGTACCCGCCTTGATCGAGGAACTGCGGATCCTTCAGCGAGGAGAAGTAGAAGTACTCGAGCTCGGGTCCCACGTAGAAGGTGTAGCCGAGATCGGTGGCGCGCTGCAGCTGGCGCTTCAACACACCGCGCGGGTCGCCGTCGAACGGCGTGCCGTCGGGCTGCAAGATGTCGCAGAACATGCGTGCCGCCGGCTGCTCGGTCTTCCACGGGATGATCTGGAACGTGGAGGGGTCCGGCACCGCGACCATGTCGGATTCCTGGATGCGGCTGAACCCTTCGATCGAGGAGCCGTCGAAGCCCATCCCTTCGCCGAGGGCCCCTTCGAGTTCTTGCGAGGTGATCGTGAACGCCTTGAGGAACCCCAAGACGTCGGTGAACCACAGGCGCACGAAGCGGATGTTGCGTTCCTCGATCGTGCGCAGCACATATTCGGCCTCGGCGGTCAGCATGGTCTCAGGGTAGCCACGGGTTTCCCGCTCCTGGTTACGGCGGTGTGAACTCTCTCGTAGGCTTCCGGCGGCATGGTGCGCGTGGGGGTGCTCGGGGCGTTCGACGGCGACGACGCGGTGACCGCTACGGTCCTGCGGGCGGGGTTGGCCGCCCGCATCCCGGGACTGGAGCTGCGCACGTTCACCCCGTCGGGCTCACCACCAGCGACCGGGGTCGCGGAGCCGGTCACCGGGGCCGACCAGCTGCTGGGCGCGTT
>JANMPG010000095.1:0-6280 GCA_031369745.1 Actinomycetes bacterium | reverse complement strand
TGATCCCGAAGTATGCGGATGAATTCAACATGGTGAACTTCCGCGAGCTGCGGGGCGACGGTACCTACTTCAAGAACGCGTACCTCGGGTACATGGCCTCGGAGACCGTGATCAGCCACAACGTGATCGTCTCGGGGCAACTGCCGAAGAACATGGGATGGGTGGACGAGGCCTACCGCGACGCGGGAAGTCTGCTTGACCCGGCCAATCCGGCCCCCCCGGCCCAGGGTGAGATGCACATCACCGGCGACCTGAGCCTCGGCAACTACGGCACGCTCGTCACGAACGCCGACTACCTGAAGCTGACGAACTACCTGCGCTCGGCGTACCCCGAAAAGAAGTTCATGATGGTTGGAGAGAAGTCCTACGCGGTCGAGACGGCGATGGCGCCGGCGACAGGCACCGACATCGGCGTTCGGCTGTCCGGACGCAAGACGGTGACCACGGCCGGGCCCGGCGGCTGTATCGCCGACGTCGGCGGGCGCTTCCGCTATCCGCAGGGGTACAACGTTCCCTCGTATCTGCTCGAGCCCGACGCAAGCGACAGCACCAAGTGTGGCCGCTTCACGATCAACTCCGACAAGGGCAACGACTACGGGACGAAGGCCGCCTTCCCGTCTTGGATCTATCCGGAAGACGGCAACCGGTTCTTCCCAGGGACGGACGCGTCCGCGGCAGGACATCCCGGGGGCGACGTGTGGGCTACGGACGCGGCCATCGCGATGATCGAGCACGAGGATTGGTCGGGCCTGTTCGTCACGCTGGGCGCGATCGATAAGGCCGGGCACATGTGGGGGGCGCAAGAAGACGCGGCGAACTTCACCGGGGACTGCAACGACCCGGAACCGGCCGTGCGGGGCGCCAACCAGACGCACATCCGTTGCGCGGCCGAGATCGCCGACGCACAACTCGGACGGCTGCGCACGGCGGTGGCGGCGTACGACGTTGCGCACGGTGGCGAGACGCTCATCGTCCTCACGTCCGACCACGGTGGCACCTACAGCAAGTCGTTCAACGGGAAGAACTATCTCGACGCGGGCGACAGCAACTGGTACTACGGGTCATCCGTCTACGATGGCGGGCTGCTCGTTACCACGACCTACAACAACCCGTCTCCTGCCCTGCAGCCTCTGATCGCGACAGGCAACGTCCAGTTCTCGTACCAGTCGACCGCGATCGAGACGTGGCTCCTCGATAACTCCGATGCGAAGAAGATGGAGGCAGCCGCGATCGCGCAGACGTTGCCGGGGGTGATGGCCTCCTACTGGCACAATGGCGACGGGTACACCCTGTATGGGCGCAACCGCACGCCGGCCTCGGAGCTGCGGTGGTGGAGGGCGCACGGGCAGGAGATCGTTGACACGCTGGCGGCGCCCAACGGACCCGATGTAGTCGCTTTGCTGCACGATCGCGTCGGCTACGGTGCATACGGCGACCACGGCGGGGCGCAGGAAAGCGTGCAACGCGTGCCTGTCGTGTTCTGGTCGCCGTCGCTTGCGGCGCACCAGCAGATGAGCGGTGGATTCCGCACGATCGACATCCTGCCGACGATCCTGCAGGCGATGGACATCCCGGTGAGCCCGACCGACACGATGGACGGGGCAGCCTGGACGATCACCTGACGGCCCACGAGATCCACTGAACACCGAAGGGCCGGGGGCGTCGCCTCCGGCCGGAGGCGCCGATGAACCCACCTATCGATGAACGTGAAGCTCGGATCGAGCTGGCCGCAGCGTTTCGGATCGCCGTGCTCTACGACTTCCACGAGGGGATCTCGAACCATTTCTCCATGCTCATGCCCGGTCGCGAAGACCGGTTCTTGATCAACCCGTTCGGTCTGCACTTCTCCGAGGTGACGGCCTCGAGTCTGGCCGTGGTCGACGTCGACGGCACGCCGGTCAGCGGGGTCGCGCCGCCCACCGGTATCGGGATCCACGCGCCCATCCACCGGCTGTGTCCGCAGGCGTCCATCGTGCTGCACACGCACCAGCCGTGGACCACGGCGCTGGCGATGAAGAACGACCTGCACCTGGCGCCGATCAGCCAGACGTCGCTGCAGTTCACCGACCGCGTCGTCTACGACGAGCGCTACGAGGGTCTGGCCGACCTCGACGAGGGGGAGCGCCTCGCGAAGGTGCTCGGCGAGGCCGAGGTCATGTTCCTGCGTCACCACGGGATCTTGGTCGCAGGCCGCGAGCTCGGCGCCGCGATGGACGACCTCTACATGCTCGAGAAGGCCGCGCAGCTGCAGGTGTTGGCGTCGGGGATCGGCCCGCTCACGCCGATCCGCGCCGAGACGATCGGACGCACCCGCGGCCAGTTCACCGGCGACGGCATGATCGAGTGGGGCCGAATGCACTGGGCCGCGATGCTCCGGATGGTCGAACGCACCCAGCCCGACTTCAAGGACTGAACTGCCCCCAGGCCACTGTGCGCCGTCCGTCGCCGCTGAGTACGATTCACGCCATGCCTTCGGAAGGGACCTCGTGAACTGCTCGGCCTGCGGCACACGCAACGAGGTGAGCCGCAAGTTCTGCATGGAGTGCGGGTCGCCGCTCGCGTTGACATGCCCGTCCTGCGGGGCGGCCAACCCGGCCGTCGGCAAGTTCTGCGGCGAATGCGGCTCCGCGCTCGGGGGGCGCGGGCCGGCGCCCATCGCCGAGCTCGAGCCCAGCGGCATCACCGAACGCCGTCTCGTGTCGGTGTTGTTCTGCGATCTGGTCTCGTTCACGACCCTGTCGGAGAACCGCGACGCCGAAGACATGCGTACCTTGATGAGCTCCTACTTCGAAACCGCGCAGGCGGTGATCGAACGACACGGCGGCGTCGTGGAGAAGTTCATCGGTGACGCGGTGATGGCCGTGTGGGGTACACCCGTGACGCATGAGGACGACGCCGAACGTGCCGTGCGCGCCGGGCTCGAGCTGGCCGACGCGGTCGCTGCTCTCGGCGTGGGCACCGGCACGCCGTTGCAGGCGCGCGTCGGGGTGCTGACAGGTGAGGCGGCCACATCGTCGGATTCCGCGAACCAGGGGATGGTCACCGGCGACATGGTCAACACCGCCTCTCGCCTCCAATCCGCGGCCGATCCCGGAGAGGTCTTTGCCGGCGAAGCCACCTACCGAGCCGCCTCTCGCGCGATAGCGTTCGAGGCGGTCGGCGAGCTCACGTTGAAGGGCAAAGGCGAGGCGGTTCGGGCCTGGCGGGCCCTGCGGGTCGTGGCCGAGCGACAGGGCGCCAACCGCATGGCGATCGAACCGCCATTCGTCGGACGCACTGAGGAGCTTCGGCTCCTCAAAGAGCTCCTGCACGCGACCGGGCGCGAGGGCAAGGCGCGCGTGGTGTCGGTTACCGGCATCGGTGGCATCGGCAAGTCGCGTCTGGCCTGGGAGCTGCTGAAATACATCGACGGTCTGACCGACGACGTGTTTTGGCATCAGGGTCGCTGCCCCGCCTACGGCGAGGGCATCACCTTCTGGGCGCTCGGCGAGATGGTGCGCATGCGCGCGGGCATCGCCGAGACCGATGCGCCCGGGGTCTCGCGCTCCAAGCTCGCCGCTTCGATCGCCGAGCATGTACCCGACGAGGAAGAGCGCCGGTGGCTCGAACCCCGGATCGCGTTCCTGCTCGGTCTCGACGAGCGACCGGCCGGTGGCCGCGAAGAGCTATTCGCGGCGTGGCGCACGTTTTTCGAGCGCATCAGCGACAAGGGAACGGTCGTGATGGTCTTCGAGGATCTGCAATGGGCCGACTCGGGGCTGCTGGACTTCATCGAATCGATGCTTGAGTGGTCGCGCACGCGTCCGATCCTGGTCGTGACGCTGTCGCGACCCGAGCTGGTCGACCGCCGCCCGAATTGGGGCGCAGGGCAGCGCAGCTTCGTGGGGGTGCACCTCGAGCCGCTGGCCCCCGAGGCGATGGCGGACCTCGTGCGAGGGATGGTGCCCGGCGCCGGCCCGGCCGCCGTCGACACGATCGTGCAGCGTGCCGAAGGGGTGCCGCTGTATGCGATCGAGCTGATCCGCATGCTCGCCGACCGCGGCGTGCTGCACGCGGGCGACCACGCGTACGAGCTGGTCGGGGACCTCGGCGAGCTGCAGGTGCCCGAGACGTTGCACGCGCTGATCGCCTCGCGCTTGGACGCGCTCGGCCCTGAAGATCGCGCGTTGCTGCAAGACGCGGCCGTGCTCGGCAAGAGCTTCACGCTGGCATCGCTCGTCGCGGTGACGGGGTCCGAGGCGGCAACGCTGGAGCCGCGGCTGCTCGACCTCACACGCAAGGAGTTCCTGATCCACGAGGTCGACCCGCGATCGCCCGAGCGCGGTCAGTACGGATTCGTGCAAAGCATCATCCGCGAGGTCGCCTACGGCATGCTGTCGAAGGCCGATCGCCGCGCGCGGCACCTGACCGTGGCGCACCACCTCGAAGCCGCCGACGACGACGAGCTTGCCGGTGCCGTCGCCGCGCACTACGTCGAAGCCTTGCGTGCGACGCCGCAGGGCCCCGACGCGGATGCGCTCGCAGCCCGAGCCCGCGACTGGCTCGGGCAGGCTGCGGAGCGGGCCACATCGCTCGGCTCGCCCGACCAAGCGCTCGTGTTCGTGCAGCAGGCGCTCGAGATCACACCCGCGGGGCTGGAGCGGGCGGACCTGCTCGGGCAGGCGGCTCGCGCCGCACGGGACGCGCTTCGCCTCGCGGAGCAGGTCGACTTCCTCGAGCAAGCCGTGGCCGTGCTCCGTGAGCAGCACGACGAGGACGCCTTGGTGGTGCGGTTGAGCGCGCTCGCCGACGCGATCAGCTCGGCCGGACGCGTCGACGACTATCGCGCGATCGCCAAGGAGATGCAGGAGCGCCTCGGGGAAGGCGGCGGCGTCCGCGCTCGTGCGGAGCTCGACCACGTGACCGCGATCGTCCACTACTACGACGAGGAATACGACGATTGCCTCGCGCGGATGGATGCTGCCCTCACCGGGTTCGAGCGAGTGGCGGCGCGAGACCGCATCCAGGCGATCATCGGCGAGAAGGCGTACCTGTTGTTCGTCGTGGGACGTCGGCGAGAATCCGCCATGCTCTCCCGGGGGATCCTCGCGCTCGCGACCGAGGAAGGCGACCTGCGCGCGATGGCGCAAGCCACCGTGTCGCTGTCGGTCGCGGCCGGCGAGACCCGCGAGGCCGTGACGCTCAGTCTGGAGGCTGCCGCGATCGCGAGGCGCGGCGGCTACGGCAAGGACGAGATGACCGCCATGGCCAATGCGGTCGAGGCGACGGTCGAGTGCGGTCTGTGGACGACGACCGACGAGCTGCTCGCCGACCTCGGGGAACGCCCGGAGCTTCCACCCGGAGTCGCCGACTACGTCGCGTATGGCGCGGCGCTGCTCGCCGCCTACCAGGGTGACGACGCGTCGGCGGTTGCCGCCATGGAAGGCGTCAGCGAGGAGACCATGTCGTCGGGAGATCCCACGACGCGCGCCTGGCATCACCGCGTGCTCTCGGTGCTCGCGCTCACGCGTGGCGACGTGTCCGACGCGTACACGGAGGGGATGGCGGCCATCGATGCGGAACCGGCGGGCCCAAACCGGTCGCTCGCCGTGTGGTGCGCGGGGCGGGCGGCGCTATGGCTCGGTGACGCGGAGAAGGCTCGCGCACCGCTTGCGCGCACCGAGGCGAGCGAGGGCCGGTGGGAGGTCGCGACCCGTCGCTCGATCGAGGCGGGGATATCGGCACTCGACGGCCGAACAGGCGATGCTGCGGAGGCCTACGAGTCGGTGCTGGCTGGCAGGCTTGCGCAGGGCGACCCGTTCGCGCACGCGCTCATGACGGCGGACGCAGTCGCGGTGCTGCCCGCCGAGCTGGTGCCCGAAGGCGCGGTCGAGACGGCGCGCGCATACCTCGAGGAGATCGGCGCCGCGCCGTTGCTCGCGCGGCTGGCATCGGCCGAGGTATCGGCTACTTCGTAGGCTTCGTTTTCTTCGCCTTCGGTTTCTTCGGTGGCAGGGTCGAGGCATACACGACGCCTCGGTCGACCCAGCTTTGGAGCGACTTCTCGGTCGCGCAGCCGTCAGGCCCGACGAATAAGAACCCGCGCATCGGCCTGCCCGTGAAGTCCATCGGCCGCGCACCGGGCTCGGCGAGCGCCTCGTCGCCGTCCTCGGGCGACAGCCGCACCATCAGGTCGTCGCCGTTGACGCCGACGGCCATGTTGCCGCCGACAGTCCAGCACAAACCGCCGAACATCTTGATCTCGGTCACACCCTTCACGGCGCCCAGGGCGCTCCGGATC
>JANMPG010000053.1:0-2795 GCA_031369745.1 Actinomycetes bacterium | reverse complement strand
CGGTTGCGCTCCCAGATGCAAACGCTGCCCGAGCTTGCGCAGGAGCTCTCGGCGTTGGTGCCGGTGCCCACGTACATGGCCCCCGAGGTGCCCGCCATGGCGTACCGCAGGCTCGACGGCCGGCCACTGGATGTGGCGCCGGACGGGCTGTGGCCCGAGCGACTCGGGCGCTTCCTCTACGACCTCCATATGGTGCCGCCCGAATACGTGGGATTGCGAGGTCGTGGCCCGTCGGGAGTTCGCACCGAGTTCGCGGACCGGCTCGCGACGATGCGCGAGCGAGTGCTCCCACTGCTCGACGCCGGCGAAGCAGAGCGTTTCGGTTCGCGGTTCGCGGCGTTCCTCGATGACGACGATCTGTGGCGGTTCTCGGCATGCCTCACGCACGGCGACATCGGCCCCGAGCATGTCCTCGTGTCGCCTGCCGGCGATCTGGTCGGAGTCTTGGACTGGGAGGAGCTGTCCGTAGGCGACCCCGTCGGCGACTTCGCGTGGCTCCTGCATGCGCGGCCCTCCGACGCACAGCGAGCGTTGGGCGCCTACGGCGGCCCGCCCGATGCCACGTTTCACGCGCGTGCGGCGTTCCGTTACTTCTTGATGCCGTTTGACGAAGTGCTCTATGGGCTGGAGATCGACGATCCTGCGTTCGTGGCGAGCGGGATCGCGGGCATCCGTTCGCGCGCCGACGTCGTCGCGGACTGAGCTTCGCGACCTGCGGGTTTGCGGCACGGCGCCGACCCTTCGACCATGCGCTCACGACCCCCATAAGGAGGCTCCGATGGTCAGTGCGTACATCCTGATCCAAACCGAAGTCGGCAAGGCAGCGCACGTTACGGATCTGGTTCGCGACATCGAAGGCGTCACCATCGTCGATCCGGTGACCGGCCCCTACGACATCGTCGCGCGGGCGGAGGCTTCCGATCTGGATCTGCTGGCCAAGGGCACGGTGATGCCGATGCAAGACCTCGACGGCATCACGCGCACGCTCACCTGTCCGATCCTGCAGCTGTAGGCACAGCGGACGCGTTCAGTCCTCGACGCGCACCGGGAAGGGAAGCGCCACCGGGTCCACGAACGGCGGGTTGCCGTGCTCGTCGAACCGGTCCATCCGCAGATCCTCGGCGCGCTCGACCACGCGCGTGCGACCCGCGAGCGCGAGGTCGCTCGCGATCCGCGACACGGCAGGACCCCACATCATGCCGTGGCCGCACACGCTTGCCACGGTGACACCGTCGACTTCGACGCCGTCGCGCCGCACGAGCGGACCGACCAGCGGCAGATGGTCGGGCGTGTATTCGATCGTTGCGGACCAGACCTTCTTCATGCCGAGATCCTTGGTGGCGGGTACCAACGCGTTGAGGCGGCGTTGCATCTTGCGTAGGTAGGTCCAGTCGATCGAGCGACCCGGGCCGGGTTCCTCGGACGGGTTGGACATGCCCCACAGAAAGCCACCCTCTTCGGGCCGCCAGTAGATGCCGGCGCCGATGTCGAACGCCATCGCGGTGGTGTCGGCATGCAGCGCCGTTGACGGTTCGGTCACGACCACCTGGTGGCGGGCGTATCCCACCCACGCGCGCCCGCCCGCCGCGGTCACCACCGCTTGCATGGCGGGGCCGCCCGTCAAGATCACGGCGCCGGTCGCGATCGCGCCGGCGGAGGTGTGCACGCCGGTGACGACACGGCGACCCTCGCGCCCTGCCCGCGTGCGGAGCCCGAGGAACGTCACACCCTCGCGCAGGTCGACGCGCCGACGCTGCATCGCGAGGCTGTAGGCGCGGACGTTGCGGGGAGGGTCGACCCAGCCGTCGGTGGCGACGTAGGAGCCACCCCGGTACCCGCGTTCGGCCATCGCGGGGATCAGTCGGCGGACCTTTGCCGCATCGGCCCAGTGCGCATCGAGCCCGGTCGCACGCTGCATCGCGATACGTGCATGCGCGGCGCGTTCGTCTGCCGCGGTCACCGCCAAGATCACGTACCCGCGCCCCACGAACCCGGAATCGGTCGCGTAGCGCTCGCGCTGGCGTTCGTAGAAGTCGATCGACCACTGACCGAGCCGTACGGTGTCTGGCGTGCCGCCTTGCGCGCGGACCATGCCGGCCGCACGGCTCGACGCGCCCGCCCCGGCGCTCTCCCGCTCGAGCACGACCACTCGCTTCGCGCCGGCTTCCCGGGCGAATACCGATGCCCAGCCGCCGACCGTGCCGGCGCCGACGACTACGACATCCGCGGTGTCTCGTGGCATCTCGGGTGCGAACCCTAGCGGGTCGCGGGGCGAACGGGTATCCGATGACGGCTACGCTGCGTTCGATGGACGCTGCCCCCAGCCGCTTGGACCGACGCACACTGCGTGGAGAGATCCTCGTCGTGCTGTCCGTGTCGATACTGGCGAGCGCCGCGGGCGCGATCGTGTCGCTGTTCCAGTTGCCGATCAGGGGCACGGTGGTGGCGGCCGCGAGCCAGAGCCCGTTGTTCGCCTATCAGGTGATCGACTTCGTGTTCGGGCTCGCCCCGGTCGCGCTGGTGATCCACCTGCTGCATCGTGACGGTGAAGACGTCGGAGCGATCGGGCTGTCGTGGGACGACGGGCGGCGCGACATCGCCCGCGGAGTGGCGATGTTCGCGGTGGTCGGGCTCGTCGGGTTGGGCATCTACCTCGGTGCGGTTGCGATCGGCGTGAACCGCTTCGTGGTGCCCGCGCCGCCTGCCGGGCATTGGTGGACGTGGCCGACCGTGTTCATGAACGCGTCGGGCGCCGCGTTCCTGGAAGAGATCGTGGTGCTGGCGTATCTCGTCAC
>JANMPG010000048.1:0-12171 GCA_031369745.1 Actinomycetes bacterium | reverse complement strand
CCCGCTGCGAGGGGTGTCCGCTGGCTCGCAGCTGCCGCTGGCGCCGTGCCCACCCCGACGGTGTGGCCGAGCGCGTCGCCCTTCGCAGGCAGGGTCCGTTCGAAGGTTCGACGCGGCAGGTGCGCGGGCGGTTGGTCGACGCGCTTCGATCGCGACCGTCGGCGGGGCAGGCGACGTTGGCGACGCTGGTCGGCTTCCCGCCCGAGCGAGTGCGCGATGCTCTTGACGGACTCGTGCGCGACGGTGTGGTTCAGCGCGCGGGTCGCTCGTATCGCCTGCCCCGATGATCGCTTCGAGCTTCTCGCTCGCATCTTGACGGCGCTGCGAGTTCGCACGTAGGCTGTTCTGAGCATGAGAATCATTCTTATCGTCCATGGCTGAGCCCGAGCTCGATACCGCGGCGCCGCTGGTCCGCGCCCAAGGGATCTCGGCCGGATACGGGCGCGAGCTGGTGATCGAGGACGTCTCGCTCGAGGTGTGCACCGGCGAGTTCGTGGCTCTCGTGGGGCCCAACGGTTCGGGCAAGTCCACGCTGCTTCGGGTGCTGCTCGGCACGATGGCGCCGAGCAGGGGCTCGGTGCAGTTGTTCGGGGCGGCCCCCGAGCAGTTCCACGCGCGTTGGCGCCTTGGGTACGTGCCGCAGCGCCCGACGTTGGAAAGCGAGGTCCCGGCCACGGTGCGCGAGATCGTCGCGTCGGGGCGACTGCGGCAGCGCGGCTGGTGGCGCAAGGAGACCGAGGCCGACCGAACGGCGATCGGCCACGCGATCGAGTCGGTCGGTTTGGGCGATGACGCCGACCGTCCGCTGAACGAGTTCTCCGTCGGTCAGCAGCAGCGAGCGTTCATCGCCCGCGCGTTCGCGAGCGAACCGGATCTGCTCGTGCTCGATGAGCCCATCGCCGGCATCGATCGCGCGTCACAGCGCCGCTTCCGCGACTCGCTGCTGCACCTGCAGCAGGAACACGGCGCGGGTGTCTTGCTGGTGTCGCACGAACTCTCGGCGGTGGCTGACGTGATCGATCGGGTGATCGTGTTGAAACGCACGGTGTTGTTCGATGGCTCGCCTGCCGAACTGGCGTCCTCGGGCGTGTCGCTCGGCATCCACCAAGACGACCTCCCGCTGTGGCTGGAGGGGCTCCGATGATCGCGGCGCTGGCGTTGCCCTACCCGTTCGACACGTTCCAGACGCAGCGCGCGCTGCTCGCGTGCGTAGCCGTGGGCGCGTTCGCGCCGACGATCGGCGCGTTCTTGGTGCAGCGACGGCTCTCGCTGGTCGGTGACGGGGTGGGACACGTTGCATTTGCGGGGGTTGGGCTCGGATTGCTCCTCGGCGTTCAGCCGGTGTGGACGGCGCTCGCCTTCGCCGTGGTCGGCGCGATCGGGGTCGAGCTGCTCCGCGCCAAGAAGAAGGCCGGCGGGGACCTCGCCCTCGCGTTGTTCTTCTATGCGGGGATCGCCCTTGGCGCCGTGTTTGCGACCAAAGCGGGCGCCGTCGATCTCGAAACGTATCTGTTCGGCGATCCGCTCCTGATCTCGGCGTCCGGTTTGATGGCGGTGTTGGTGATCGGGGTCGTCGTGGCGATCGGTGTCTGGTCGCTTCGCCGTGTCTTGTTCGCGATCGTGACCGACGAAGACTGGTCTCGCGTCGAGGGTCTGCCCGTCGACACCCTCGGCGTCGCACTGGCCGCGCTGACCGCCGCCGTGATCGTGGCGGGCATGAAGGTCGTCGGGCTGCTGTTGGTCGCCGCGCTGATGGTGCTGCCGGTGGCCAGCGCCCAACTGCTCGCGCGTTCGTTCCGTCGCACGCTGCTGCTCGCCGCGGGGATCGGTGCCGCGAGCGCAGTGGTCGGCGTCGCCGCGGGAACGATCTTCCACCTGTCGATCAGCGGGTCGATCGTGCTGGTCGCCGCCGCGGTGTTCACGGTCGCGAGCCTCGCGCGGCGCTCACTGCCCGCGGCGATCAAGGGCGGTGCGGCATGAGCACGGATATCGACGTCACCGTCGAGTCGCGCCTGCGCGGCGCGGGTCAGCGCTACACGACGCAGCGCCGCGGGCTCGTGCACCTGCTCGCCGAGACCGCGAGCCCGGTGTCGATCCCGCAGATCCTGGCCGACGACGACGAACTCAAACAGAGCTCGGTCTATCGCAACCTGGCGGCGCTCGAGCATGCGGGCGTCGTGCGGAGGGTTCCCACCGACGAGGAGTACGGTCGCTACGAGTTAGCCGAGGAGTTGATCGGCCATCACCATCACCTGGTGTGCTCCAACTGCGGCACGATGCGAGACGTGGAAGTGCCGGCAGACGTCGAGACGACGCTCGACGCCACGTTGGACCGGATCGCCAAGCGTGCCGGGTTCGCCCGCGTCGAGCACCGGCTGGACCTCGTCGGGCTCTGCGGAGACTGCGCCCCCGCGTGACGATGCCGTCCTGATCCTGCTGTGATCGTGCGTGACTTCTTTCTTTGGTGGGGCCGGGGCGTCACGCTGCGACGAGAGTCACCGAGAGGATCGCATTCCTGCGTGGCTCGGGTTCGGTGGTTTCGCCATGCTCGGGCTCCTTGGGATCGTGTGCTTCCTGTACGGGCTCGTGCCCGGCTACACGATGAAACAGAACGGACGGATCCCGGATGCCTCCCGGCGCTGTCCGGCGCCACTTGGATCCGAGGCTCCGTACGACGACGTGTGCGCACGTGCGTTGATGGCGCGAGGGCCGCTCGCATTGGGCCTACCCGCCCTCACGTCTTCCTTCCTGCTCGGACTTGGTGCGATCGGATGTCTCGGTCTCCGGCGGGGTGCACCGAGGGTCACCGCATCGGTCTTGCTCGCCCTCTACCTGAGCCTGTGGGTGATGATGGTTCGATGGAACGCGAGCGAGGGCGAGCGGATCCAGGGATCGGGCTCAGCCGTGGTCGCCTTGTCCACTACGGCGTGAGATATGGCTGTTCGGGCACCGGGATCGGCTCGGCCGTGTCGGCGGCCACCAACACTTCGCGGCCGACCGGGTAGACGGCGCCCGTGACACGGAGCCACGCTTCGTCCAGGTACTCACCGGGTGGTAGTCCAACGACACGCACCTGCGCGATCGTGGCGTCGGCGACACAACACGTGATGATGTAGCGAGTCAGCAAGATCTCGTCGGGCGGGGCGCTCGCCTCATGCGTGACGAACCCTTCCAGCGCGATCGGCTCACCGGCCCGCGCCTCCAGCTGCTGCATCGCGGCAGGGAACGACTGCGCGGCGCCGATGTCGACGAAGTCGAGCGGACCGGTCACGTCGCGGGCCGTCGCGCCGATCGCCGAGCCGCCGAACGTCGCGCGCTTGCCTACCGAATACGCCCCCAAGGCCGAGGGCGGGAGCGCCATCACCAACACGACAGGCAGCGCGATCACGCCGAGCGCCCATGACTGACGTCGTCCGAGCGACTCGGCCTGCACCGACCGTGCGGTCGCGAGCCGGCCGATCGCGGCGACCGACATGAGCACGGCTCCCATCGGCACCAACCATGCCGTGCGTGACGATAGGTACAGGTACGTGCGCCCGGTCGCCAACAGCATCCAGAACATGAGGCCCCACATGCCGAGCACGACTCCGGTGGCGATCCGCACCGGGCTCCAGCGCGTCGTCACACCTGCCGTCACCGTGCTCATCCCCACACCACCTCGACCCACAGGGTGGCGACCAGCGTGACGGCCGTCACGACGATCAACACCGTGCGGAAGAAGCCCTTGGAGTAGGTGCCGACGTACAGCGCCCCGAGCTTCAGATCGACCATCGGGCCGAACACGAGGAATGCGAGTTGCGCCGACGGTCCGAACGCCGTGAACGAGGCCGCGACGAACGCATCGGACTCCGAGCACAGCGACAAGATGAAGGCGAGGAACATCATCGCGAGCAGGCTCAGCACCGGTAGCGTCGCCACGCTGTTGGCCACCGACGCGGGCACGAACGTTTGGATCGTCGCGGCGATCAACGCGCCGAAGATCAGGAACCGCGCCATGAACACGAGGTCGCCGGACAGATGCGTGAAGAACCGCCGGGCTCGTGGCTCGTCGACATCGTCGGGGTCGTCGATGGTGGCGTCGGCCCGAAGGAGGCCGTCGGGACGAAGCGCGCCGATCACCCAGCCGACGCACATCGCGACGATCAATCCGAGCGTGAAACGTCCGATCACCATCAACCCGAGCGAGTCACGCCCCTTGTACGCCACGAACGTCGAGGCGATCACGACCGGGTTCACGATCGGCGCGGCGAGCATGAACGTCACCGCCGCCGACGGTGAGAGCCCCTTGCGCGCGAGTCGTCGCGCCACCGGCACGGAACCGCACTCGCACACCGGAAACGCCATCCCCGCGAATGCGGCGGCAGGTATCTGCGCGGCCCTGGGCAGTCGCGCGATCTTCGCGAACGACGACGCCGGCACGAAGACCTCGATCGCGGCGGATACCGCGGCGCCGAGCGCAACGAATGGCATCGCCTCGATCAACAGCGCGCCGAACACGATCAACAGGTTCCGCAGCCACGAGACCTGCATCGGGTGAAGCAGCCGTGCGGCAAGGGCGACGGCAACGAGCGTGAGCAGCACGACGACCCACGTGCGGTCGCGACCCTCATCGACGATCGAGGGCTTCGAAACTCGGACGTCGGCTTCGACCGCCATCAGCAGTACTTCCCGAAACGCACCGCATATGCGGCGAACGCATCGTCGTACAGCGGCGAGCCGTCGGGCGTCGTCTGCGCCCGCATCGCGTCGATGACGTCGCTCGCCGTCGTCGGCGTGCTTCGATCGATGAAGAAACCACCGGCGACCGCGCCGCGACCTCCCGGCACCACGCCGGCCGGGGCCGAAGCGGCCACTGCCCCGGGCGCGCGCACGCTCCCGGTGGCTGTCACGACGATCGTCGCGTCGGGCACCGCGGCGAGCACCTCCTCGACGATCAGGCCGGTGACGCGGTCATCGGCCGCTAGGCTTCTCGACAGGGGCACGGCGAGCAGATCCGGGGTCGCATCGGCGCCCCATCCGGCACCGAGGAAGCCATCGACCTTGGCGGGGACGTCGGGACCGGCAGCTACCACCCGATCGAGCACCGATCCGGTGCCGTACCACGCGTCGCCCGTGAGCCCGACGTCACCCGTCGCGTCCCGGACGAGCCCGATCAGGGATGCGCCGCTCGTTGCGACGTCGAGGTCGTCTCCGAGCGCAGCGATCACGGGCGTGGGCGCTCCGGGACCGTAGGCGAAGGTGACACGCCCGCCCGTGCCACGAACACGGGTGCCGGTGATCCCGTGTTGTGAGGGCTCGCCGCCGGTGCCGATCGTCGACTCGACCGCGACCGGGTCAAGCGGGAGCGATCGCGCCGACGCGAGACCGCCGGCGACCCCGGGCTCCTCCGATCGAGGCTCGCTCGTCGACCCGGCACGTGCACTCCATCGATCGAGCCACGGCATCCGTGCGCCGCCGATGTCAGGCGTCCCAACCGCCTTCCACACGATGAGGACGACGAGTCTTGCCGGCGAGCCGGGGCGCACGACGTCCGGGATCGCCTTGCCGCTTCGTACCTCCGGGTGGGGTCGTCGAAGGCCGAGGATCGGTTCGAGCGTCGGAGCGATCTGATCGAAGCCGAGACCGGATGGGAGTTGCGTCGTTCGGACGTCTCGCCCGATGAACAACAAAGGTGCGGCCATGGCGTCGGGACTCGCTCCCGCCACCGAAGGCCACGGGACGTCGAGTCCACGATCCACCTCGGTGCTCACCTGCGCGGCCCCCGCCACACCGAGTGCGTCCGGGGAGCGCCCTTCATACGTTCCGGCGCTGATCAGGGCTCGCAGGTCGGCGGGCAGCGAGCAGAACGGTGCTGACGCCCCGGCCGCGGCGCTCGATCGGCACGAGGCCCCGACGCAGTCAACCCGGAGCGCCGCAGCAGGCGCACCGATCACGAGCAGCGCGATCAACAGCGCGGCGAGGCGGCGTCCCGTCCCCATAGCCATCACGGTACCCCCGCGCCGGTCGTCGTCGAGCGAGCGGTGTGGTTACCCTCTTCACCGTGTTCCCCTCAGCTCGCCGCATCGCGGCATCCCTCGTGGCCGTCCTCGCGCTGGTGGCGCCGCTCGCGTTGGGCACCGCCGCGCCGGCCGCCTCCTCCGATCAGGATCTGATCGACACCGCATGTGGCCTGCCGCATCGCTATCTCGTGCGCACGTGGAACGGGTACAGCCCCGACCGCGGTCCGGAGGTGACCGCGATCCCCGCAGAGCCCAACTTCATGGGCGCCGGATTGCCCCACGTCGGGCCTTGGGACTACATCCAGCACGTTCCGATGTTCTGGTACGGCCCGGGCCACATCAAGGCGCAGGGCAACGTGGCGGGCAACGTCACGCTCGCCGACATCGCGCCGACCCAGGCGGACCTGCTGCACTTCGACGGTTTCACCGCGCCCGACGGCACATCGATGAAACAGGCGATCGTGCCGGGTCAGACGCCGCCGAAGCTCGTCGTCGTTCTCGTGTGGGACTCCGCGGGTATCAACGTGCTCCAAGAACACGCGAAGCAGTGGCCGTACCTGAAGTCGCTGATCCCGAAGGGCACCTGGTACACCGACGCGTACGTCGGCTCGTCACCAACCTCTACCGCCCAGGATCACGCGACGATCGGCACCGGCGCATTCCCGATCCACCACGGCGTGATCGCGCACCACTTCCAACTCGGTGGGGTGGACACGACGCCGTGGGAACTCGGCCCGAACTTCCTCGTGCTGCCGACGTTCGCCGACATCTACGACTACGCGAAAGGCAACGACCCCGTCGCCGGCATGGTGGCGACCGCCGACATCCACCTCGGGATGCTCGGCCACGGTTCGTTCTGGAACGGGGGAGACCGCGACGTGGCCATGACGAGATCTCCGGCGGTCAAGACCACCTCGACGGCTGAGGGCGAGACCTGGAACCTGCCGAAGGAGGAGGCCGCGTACTACCAGCTGGCGTCCTACGCGAACGTCGTTCCCGGTTTCGAGCACGACAAGAAGGTGCTCGATCGCGCCGACGGCAAGCAGGACGGCAAGTGGCGAGCCAACGACATGGCCGCGTTGCTCCACGGCTTCGACACGCCGGCCCGCACCGCCTATCAAGAGCGGGTCGTGGAGGAAGTGGTCCGTCAGGACAACTTCGGCGCCGACGACACCCCCGACCTGCTGTACCTGAACTTCAAGGAGATCGACTACGTGGGCCACGTGTGGTCGATGAACAGCCCCGAGATGGCCGACTCCGTGCGGTATCAGGACGACGCTCTGAAGCGGTTCGTCGCCTACCTGAACCAGCAGGTCGGCGCGAACGAGTGGGCGATGGTGATCACGGCCGACCATGCGGCGATGCCCAACCCGAGCGTCTCCGGTGGCTTCGAGATCTCGACGGGGGCCGTGCAGTCCGCGATCGAGGCCCAATTCGACACCGACGGCGACCAGATCGCGGTGGTCGACAACGTGCAGCCCGGCTCGATCTTCCTCAACGAAGACGAGTTGCAGGCCAATGGCTTCACGGTGAGCGACGTGGCCCGCTACGCGCAGACGCTGACCCAATCGCAGACCTCGGGTGGGGGCGTGACGCCCAACAATGGCCAGGAGAACGACCAGGTGTTCGAGGCGGTCTTCCCGTCCGCGATCATGCCGGACCTGCCCTGCCTTGGCGAGGCGGCCAAGACGGAAGACATCGTCTAGCTCGGTGGCTCCCGGCGGGCGAGCGCTCGTCTCGTATCCTTTGGCGGTTCCGGACCTGTGATGGTCCTTGCGTGCAACGAGGGGAGTTCCCACGTCGATGGCGAGTGATGACACCGTGAAGACCGGGGCAACGCCGGCGAAGGGCAACGTCCTCGGTTCCTGGTGGGCGATCGCGCTCACGATCGTGATCCTCGGCCTTTCGCTCGGTTGGCGTTTCCTCGCGGACCCGAGCTTGTCGGCCCCCACACGCGACCCCGCCTGGTACACGTGGCGCTCCCAGGTGATCTTGGACGCGAACCCCGCCCGCGTCGTGCAGGAATGGGGACCGCACGGGTTGTTCGCGGGCGGCTACCGGGTCACCGTGCCGCTCGCCGGTGCGCTGCTCGAACGTGTGGTCGGCATCGACCGCTACTCGTTCAGCACGATGTTCATGATCGGCATCCCGATCCTGACGGGGCTGGCGCTCGCGGCAGCCTTCTTCCGCAGCCGCAAGGACCCGCTCGTGATCCACATGACGCTGCTGGCGACGGTCGCGATGTTCTTGGCGACGCCGTACGTCGGCTACCTAGACAACATCACGGTGCTGTTCCTGCTGTCGTTGATGATCCCGTTCGCCCACGAAGCGCGAACATCGTGGGGGGCGCGAACAGCCTTGTTCCTGATCGGGGTGGCGGCCGCGTTCACCCACCCCACCACGTGCGTGATCTTCGGGGGCATCTTGCTGTCGGTGTTCGGGTGGCACTTCATGACCAGTCGCTTCTCGTTCGGCGCTGCGCTGCGCTCCGATGGCCCGCTGCTCATGTCGGTCGGGCTGGGGATGTTCGCCGGACTGGCGAGCTGGGTGATCGGCATCTGGGGCGCCACGGCCAGTCTGGCCGAGGCCGCCCTGCCGCCGCCGTACACCGCGGAGTTCTTCACGGCACGGCTGAAGGAATGGACCTTGTCGCTGCAGCCCGCCGTGATCGTGCCGTTCATCTTCGTGGCTATCGCATCGACGATCGCGTGGGCGCGCCGCCGTCAGGAGCCGGCCCGTACCGAAGACCAGGCCTCGATCTGGTGGCTCGTCGCGTTCATCGGCGCGCTGACCGTCGTGACCGGCAAGGAGATCCCCTACTACCGGTTCATGAACGCCTCCGCGGCGCCCATGGCGCTGGTCGGCCTCGGGTCCTACGCGACGATCCGCTGGTTCTTCACCGACCGCGCCCCGTCGAAGTGGATCGGATGGGGGGGCGTTGGGCTCGCCGCATGGGCGGTGTTCGGCTGGCTCAAGCCGGACCTGCTGTCCGACAACGCTCCCGAATGGATCTTCACCGCGCTGTTGCTGCTCGGGGCCTTGATCGCGTTCCGCGGTTTCGCCGGCGATGTGTTTCCGCGTGTGGTGGCCGGCTCGCTCGTGGCAGTGCTGATCGTCGGCTCGCTCGGCTGGATCGTGTTCGATGGGCTGCAGCGCCGGTGGGTGTCCGACACGAACCAGTGGGCGAACCAGGGCGCACGCACGTCGCTGGCTGCGGTCCATGAGGTGGTCAACGCGGCGGGAGATCGTCCCAACGTCTTGTTGACCACCGGAGGCGGACGGCCCGCGTCGACCTACTTCGACCACGACGATCCCAACACGCTGACCAATACCGCGTACGGGTGGGCGAAGACATTCTCCAACGTGTTCCGCACGGGTTTGTCGGGCGACCAGACCGAGCGAGCCGTGACGTACCTCGGCACGGTCGAGAACTTCCTGGCGGGTAAGCCGACCACCTCGTCCACCGGCAGCGCCGGCTATGACGACGCCGCGCTCTCCCATTTCTGTGAAGCCTTCCCCGACCCAGGCGACCTGTGCGCGAGTCAGGAGCTCCCGGCAGACTTCGTGCCTCGCTTCGCGCAGTTCCCCGAGGCGCCCGTCGTGTTCGTGATCAAGGACTACTACGACGGCCTGTGCAGCGTGCAGGACTGCCCACTCGACGATCCCGCGACGCCCGACGACGAGTTGCAGATGGCGAAGGACGCCCTGTTCCAGCAAGCGATGGATGCCGGCAACGGCGTCGAGATCGGGTTGGGTGTCTACGTGCTGACGGCCGACGGGCTGTGGACACCGCCCCCCGAGGTCGTGGATGCCGCGCAGGCCGCAGCCGCGGCCAAGGGCGAGGAGATGACGAACCATCCCGGCGCGCTGTCGAACCTGCCGCACACGCTGCTCGTGATCGCGATCTTGGCGCTCCTGCTGATCGTGCCGGGGTATCTCGCGTCCGGCTGGTTCGGCGTGCGCACCACGATCGATCGCATGGGGCTGATCCCCGGCATGTCGGTCGTGATGTTGATGTTGTCGGGCATCGCCGTGCTCGCCGTATGGCGTGGCTCGCTCACGACAGCGAAGGGCTGGGCCGTCGTAGGGGTCGCGGTTGGGTTGGGCGCCGCGTTGCGCTACGCCGACTCGTGGCTCCGCCATCCGCTCGAGAGCTTCGGCGGCTTCTTCAACAAGCTGTTCTCGCCCTTCTCGAACAAGGCGTTCGCGGTGCTGCTCGGTGTGCAGTTCCTCGCGCAAGGCGGGCAAGGGGTCGTGCAGGGCGCGATCGGCAAGTCGATCGGTTTCGGCGGCCAGAAGGGCTTCGACATCTCGAACGTGCCCTCGGCCGACTATCTGCTGAAGGTCGTGCTGTGGCTGTACCTGCCGTACACGATCATCTCGCCGTTCATCGGTGTGTTCATCGACCGGTTCCCGCGGCGTCGCGTGATGTGGTGGGCCAACCTGATCGTGGCCGCGGTCGTTGCCGCGATCGCGGTCGTCGTGCTGATCCCGCTCGGCTCGGAGTCCTCCGAGGGCAAGACCGTTGCAACGGTCGGCCTCATCCTGGCGCTGATCGCGGGGCAGGCGGTGGCCCGGATCGCGCTGGCCATGAAGTCCGCCGCGATCCCCGACGTGCTGAGCGGCAAGGACCTCCTGCAAGGCAACGGGTTGTCGCAGGCCGGCGGGGCGCTGGCCCAGATCGTGGGAATCATGTTCGGGTTCGCCTTCGGTGGTCTGATCGCCGCATGGGTCGGCGTCGTCTTCGGTGCCGGCGTCCTCGTGATCGGCGCCTTCGTCTCGATGCAGATGCAGCACGTCGAGGCCTCGGCGCACGACACCACGTTCGGGCAGGAGGCGAAGAAGATCGCCGGGTCGATCTGGGCCGGGTTCCGGGAGGTCGCCGGCCGAGCGCCGGCCGCGATCGGTCTGTTGTCGTTCCAGATGCTGCGGTTCCAGTTCTGGGGCTTCGGGCTGTTCGTGTTCGCGCTGTACGCTAAGAACCTCGTGCAGGGCGGTGCCGACAAGGCCGACACGCTGTCGCTGGTCCTGTCCGGCGTCATGGGCCTCGTGGGTGGCGCGCTCGGTCTCGTGATCGCCCAGAAGGTGAAGGACACGATCGCCCCGATCCGGGTGCTGTTGTTCTCGATGTTCCTGCTGGGTGCGGCAACGCTGCTGTTCGGGCCGATGGTGTCGGTGCTCGGGTTCGCCGCGATGCTGTTCTGCGGGTTCTTCTCGTTCTTCCTCGGCAAGATCTCGTCGGACACGATCACGCAGCAGGCGATGCCGGACGACTTCCGGGGGCGTGCGTTCGCGCTGTACGACATCGCCTACAACATCGGGTTCATCGTGCCCGCGATCGTGCTGTCGCTCGTGTGGGTCGAAGGGAGTGCGTCGCGCACGCGGGTCGTCCTCATCGCGTCGGGAGCGCTGTTCCTCGTGATCACCGCGCTGATCGCACTGTGGTCGCGGCGGACGCGTGACCAATTCGCGCCGCAGGACGATCTGGTCGACGGGGATGTCGGCGCCTAACCGCGCCGGCATCACCGCTCGCACCCCGCTTGCCGCGCGTTTGCGCCCCGACGAGTTCGGTCTGCTGGCCGTTCGTGTGCTTGCGGTCGCGGCGGTGATCATCGGGGTGCCACACGTCCCGAACGCCGCCGCCGCTCGTTTCGTCGAGATCGCGCATGCGCCCGGGCCTGCGTGGCGCGACACCGCCGTGGAGTACGCGTTGGGTGATTGGCTCGTGATCCGTGCGGTCGGGTGGGGAAGCGTCGGACTGGCTCGCGCGCTGCTCGGTGTCGTGGCCTTCTCGGCCGACATGGTGGCCTGGCGCGCGGTGGCGTTCGGCTGGGGGCGCGCGGCTTCGACCCGGTATCTGTGGCTGGGCGCGCCGTTGCTTGCCTTCATCTATCGGCGCAGCGATCTCGTGGCCGTGGCGCTGGCCGCGCTCGGCCTCGCGCTGGCCACGCGCGCACGGGAGCGGCCCGCCGGCCTCGCGCTCGGCGCCTCGATCCTCGTCAAGCTGTGGCCGCTGGTGGTCGCGCCCGCGCTCGCGATCCAGCGGCGGGCTCGCGCGCTTGCGACCGCGGCGATCGCGGTGGGGGCCGGCCTTGCCGGCTGGGTCCTCCTCGGCGGCCCGGGTGCGCTGCAGCAGGTGGGGACGTTCCGCGGCGCCACCGGCTGGGAGCTC
>JANMPG010000002.1:0-6748 GCA_031369745.1 Actinomycetes bacterium | reverse complement strand
GTGCAGCTCGAGAAGCGCCTCCGGGTGCACGATCGAGACCTCTGGCGTGAAAGGCCCCGCTTGCACGTAGCCGCGTTTCTCCAGCTCCAAGAGGTACCCGCCGTCACCAAGCACAGGACCGGCCGCCAACCGCTCGAGGATCCCCTTCTTCGCCATGCAGCTCCCCCTTTGCCATCAAGGATAGGGGACACACGTATATTGGTGTTCCAAGGTCCAACGGTGGAAGGCTTGATGGCATGGCCTACGTGATCGCAGAGCCCTGCATCGACGTGAAGGATCGCGCGTGCGTCGACGAGTGCCCGGTCGACTGCATCTACGAGGGTCCTCGGATGCTCTACATCCAGCCCGACGAGTGCGTCGACTGCGACGCCTGCGTGCCGGTCTGCCCCGTCACCGCGATCTTCGCCGAAGACGACCTTCCCGATGAGTGGAAGCCGTTCACCGCGATCAATGCCGAGTATTTCGCCGAAAGCGTTTCAGGCCTGGGGTCTCCCGCCGGGGCAGCACAGGTGGGAGCATCGCAGGTCGACCATCCGACCATTGCGGGCTGGGACGCCATCTAGCGGAGGAGGTTGCCGTGACAGAGATGAAGCTTCTGGAGGTCGAGCGCCGGCTCGAGCGCGTCGAGCGGCTCCTCCGCGCGGCGACCGACGAGGCTCGGAGCGCGCGGATCGACCTCAACCTCGACAACGGCGGGAACGAACGGTGGGCGACGATGATGTACGCCGTCCTCGACCAACTCGACCGCGAGGGCGGCGAGGTGAGCCGGCAGCGATTCTTGGAGATCGGCGAGGAAAACTCGTACAACCGACGTGGCATGGCCGGTTTCTATCAGCAGCTCGTCGAGCCGACGTCCAACTCGACGACGCGACTCACGGCTCAAGGACGAGAACGCCTCCGAATCCTCAGGGCGCGATACAGCGGATAGCCGCATTCATTCGAGCCGAGCGACATCGGTTCCTGGCAAAGGCCGCGGAACGGTCAACCGCTTTGGACCGGCGCCACCAGCTTACGGTGAGGCCGGCGGAGGCATCGAGTTCGGCGACCTGTATCAAAGCACCGAACGTGGTCCCCGGCTCGACGCTCCGCTCGACGCCGTCCACCCGCACCTGCACCAGAGCCGGCCCGGAGGAGTGCGACACCGACGCACCCGAGCAGGCGACCACAGCCACCAGGGTGAAGGACACGCCAGCGGCACGAACAGGGAAGGGAAGGCCGGCCACCACGCCATCGTGGCACAAGCGCTCTGGGCCGCGCTGGCTCGCCGCGCCTACCGAGCCCCCTTCGTGACTGACCGACCGATCATCCGCATCGAGCAGCTGGAACGGCACTTCGGCAAGGTCGAGGCGGCGTCGAGTGGATCGGCGCGCCGGCGCCGGCTGGCTCGACCAGGTAGGTGATGATCGGCCGCAATCCGGCAAGCTCAGCTCGGCGGACGATGCGCGAGCCAGGGGTGGCTTCAAGTGCGCTAAACGTGCCGTCGGTTTTTCCCATGAACCGCTTGAACGTGACTTGGACGACCCGCCCGACCTCCGGTTCGGCCGCCGTGACCTCGGGGACGCCGGTGAGGTCGACGTGCCAGACCGGTTCGTTGCGCAGGTCCGCGACATAGCGGTACACATCCGCCGGTGCACGTTCGATGTCGACACTTTCGCTGGACGAAACCATTCGCCCTCCCCTTAGAGGCGGTACCCGATCTCGCCGTGCTGCGAGGAGTCCAGGCCCATCTCTTCATCCTCATCGGTGACGCGGAGGCCGACGGTGACATCGGTGATCTTCAAGATCACCAACGTTGCAACGAACGAGAAGGTGAGCGTGACCCCGGCGAGGACCGCCTGCTTCCCGACCTGGGCGAGGCTCGCCGACGCCCCTGCCGCGTTGACGGCCAAGCTCGCGAACGCGCCGGTGAGCAGCACCCCGATGACGCCGCCGACCATATGCACCCCGACGACGTCGAGCGAGTCGTCGTAGCCGAGGCGACCCTTCAGGCTCACCGCCCAGAAGCACACCAAACCGGCGGCAAGGCCGATCGCGAGCGCGGCGAGCGGTTCCACGTATCCCGCAGCCGGCGTGATGGTTGCCAGCCCGGCCACTGCACCGGTCGCCGCCCCGATCGTCGTGACCTTGCCGGTGAGCCATCGTTCCACAGCGACCCATCCCAGCACCGCGGCGGCGGCGCCGAGCTGTGTGTTCACGAACGCGCTGGATGCCAGGGCGTTCGCGCCCAGCGCGCTGCCCGCGTTGAACCCGAACCATCCGAACCACAAGATCCCCGCGCCGAGCACCACGAATGGCACGTTGTGCGGCGACATGTCGTCGGACCCATGTCCTCGACGCCTGCCGATATAGATCACCGTCGCAAGCGCGGCGGCGCCGGCGTTCGCATGCACGACCGCGCCTCCCGCGAAGTCCAGGGCGCCCACTCCGTTCGCGCCGAGGAAGCCGCCGCCCCATTCCCAGTGGGCCACCGGGGCGTACACGAAGATCGACCACAACCCGATCAGCATGAGATAGCCGGAGAACTTCATGCGCTCGGCGAACGCCCCGGCGATGAGCGCGGGAGTGATGATCGCGAACATCATCTGGAAGACCATGAACGCGGTCGCCGGGATCGTCGGCGCATACGCACTCGGCGCGGCGTCGACGTTACGGAGACCGACGAAGTCCAGCCCGCCGATCAACCCCGCCTTGTCGGGCCCGAACGCCAATGAGTAGCCGATCAACACCCAGAGCACGGTGACCACCGCAAGGGCGATGAACGATTGCATGATCGTGCCCAGCACGTTCTTGGCCCGAACGAGACCCCCGTAGAAGAAGGCCAGCCCGGGCATCATGAACATCACCAAGGCGGCGGACACGAGGATCCAAGCGGTGTCGCCGGTGTCGATGCCGGGCACGGTTGGCCCTCCTTACTCCACCTGGGTAGACGGCTGGAACGAGCACCGCAATCTACGTTCGCCCAGGCTACAGGTCAAGGCATGTCACTCCCGGGAAGTCCGCGCGTGCCGAACGCTCACGCCACGTTCAAGCCGAGCCGCCCCCGTAGGCGTCCCCGCGCGACGTTCGCGCGTCGGCCAACGCGGCCATGACTCCAGGAGGCTGTCCTCGTCTCGTTCGCGAAGCGCCGCGCACGAGCCCCGACGAAAGATCGGCACGAAACCCGAACCCGCGCACCGCCTCGATACGCACGTCGGCGCGCGCCACCTCGAGCTTGGCGCGTAGTCGTTGCACCAGGGCACGGACCGAGTAGACGTCGGCCGACACCTCGGCACCATCCCCCCACCCCCGAGTGCGCAGCTCTCGGAACGAGATCGCCCGGCCGGGAGGGTCGAGGAGAGCGCTCAGCACGCGATACTCCAAGTCGCTCAGCGGCAGCGTGGCGCCGTCGCTGACGATCCGTCGCCCCGCGAGGTCGACCACGGTTGCGCCCTCGACGATCCCGTTCGGGACGCTCAGCCCGTCCGAGTGCTGGTCCTGCTCCCGGCCCCACCGCTTGAGCGTGTCGCGGTCCGGCGCGACGACGACGACCGAGCCGAGGTTCAGGTACTCCGGAACGAGTGCCAAACGTTCGGTACCGACGATGTACACGGTTGGGATCCCCATCACATACGTTCTTTCCGCCAGCGTTGCGTACGGTTCGTCCGCGCGTTTCGAACCGGTGACGTTTCGTAGCGATCCCGCCATCGAACCGACGACGATGCGTCGCTACCGTGCGCGCATACCGACAACACCGACACCGGGAGGGAACCGATGAAGCGCGTCGCGACGATCCTCGTAGCTATCGTGTCGATCGGCGGGGTCTGGGCTCCGGCGCAGGCAAAGACCCCAAGCAACTGCGCGTTCTTGCTCGTTCCCGTCTCGCAGGTCGAGGAAACGACGACCGCCTCGCTGGAACTGATCGGCTGCTACGGCACATACGAGGAGGCGATAGAGGCGGGGTTCGCCGGCACGATCGACATCGCGACGGGCACGACGCCACAATCGCTTACACAGGCCGAGCTCGCTCCCGCCGCCACCGCTTCGTCGAATGTGCTGATCGGCACGGAGTGGACCGCCCAGGGCTACGTGGGGTCCTCGTACAGCTACTACGCCTCCGTTACGTGCTCGGCGTCGACTACGTGGCAGGTCAACTACGTCGGGGACGCCTGGAACGACCGATTCGCGTCGGGTAAAGGCTTCGGCGGGTGCGATACGAACAAGAAGTTCGAGCACGCGGACTACGCCGGGGCGGTCGTGACCTGCACGCCGAATTGCTCCTATTACGGCACCATCGCTGGCTCGGTGTCTTCTCTTCGCTGGAAGCCCTGAGCTGGTTGCGCCCGGCACTGCGCTAGCGTCTGCCTGTGCGGAGTGACGGTGAGGTCGTTCATGAGTCGGTGGAACGCCCCGCGGCATTCTCCGAGATCTTCGAGCGTCACTTCGATCGGGTGTCGGCGTTCGCGCGCAGGCGTGTCGGGTCGGATGCCGGAGAAGAGATCGCCGCCCAGACGTTCCTCGTCGCGTTCGAGCGACGAGACCGGTTCGACCCGCGCTACGACTCGGCGCGACCGTGGCTCCTCGGGATCGCGACCAACCTCATCCGCCACCATTTCCGCGATGAACGGGTCCATCTCGCGGCCCTCACCCGGGCTCCCTTCGACGCAGAGCCGGCTCCGATCGACGATCCGGACCGCCTTGACGCCGAGCGATGGAAGCCGGCGATCGCCGCGGCGCTCCTCGCACTCCCGACGGCCGATCGCGAAACGTTCCTGCTCGTGGCGCTGGCGGAGCTCACCTACAGCCAGGTTGCGCTCGCGCTCGAGATCCCGATCGGGACGGTTCGCTCACGGATCCACCGAGCGCGCTCTTCTCTTCGCGAACAACTACGGGGCTTCGAGGCAACAGCAGATGGGGACGATCTCCAAGGTGAGTGAGAGTCCATGAACGAATTCGAATCGGTGCGCCGCGTCTACGCGGAACCTGCAGCTGATCCCGCCGCGCGGCAACGTGCCAGAACTCGGCTCGACGCGGCGATCGCGAACGAGTCGCGACCCCACCGGCGGAATGGGCATCTTCGGCTTCTCGCCGCCGCCGCGAGTTTCGCGCTCGTCCTCGCTGTGGTCGTTGCGGCGCTGTTGGTGACACCTTTGGGTGGCACCTCCGCCGGGGCGACAGAACTGCGACGCCTCGCCAGGCTCGCATCCTCGTCACCAGCCATCGCGCTCCAGGAAGGGCAATACTCACTCGGCCGGCTGCAGGAGGTACGGATCGAGAGGCGAGGGGACCTCGAGTCGGTCGACGCGTTCTCCGTTTCATCCCGGCTCGAGATCGACACATGGATCGCCCCGGACGGTTCCGGAGCCCGACGCACCGAGGTTCTCTCCTCAGGTTTCGCCACGCCTGCCGATCGAGCGGCGTGGGTGGAGGCCGGGCGTCCGCGCGTACCTACGACCGGCGAAGTTCGGGTCGAACGCTTTCTCGTGACCGATACGCCGTGGCTCGACCTCACGACACTCCCGACCGATCCGGATCGGCTGATCGACGTCCTTCACTCCGGTGCGATGATCCCGTGGCCAACGGATGCCGACGAGGCGTTCGCGGTGCTCGGCTCGCTCCTTGCCCAAGGAAACGCGTCCCCAGAGCTACGCTCGGCGTTACTTGAGGTTGCCGCCCGTCTCGAAGGGGTGCAGCTGATCGGTGATGCGACGGACCCGCTCGGGCGCACCGGCATCTCCCTGGCGCTCGACGGCACCGACGCCCGAACGCAACTCGTGTTCGACCCAGCGACCTCGCAGCTGCTCGCGATCGAACGCTACCCGGTCACCGCTGAAAGGTCGGTCGGCGAGCTCGCTTCATGGCGAGCGTTCGAGCCGACGACCATCTCCGACACGGCACCGTGATGCGTCCCCACGCAATGACACCACGAACCGGATGCCGACCAGACGGCAACCCTTTGTGGAGGCGATGGATGCCTTCGGACCCAGCGAATGAAGGGTGGATCGATCCATGGAGGAACCAGAGATCCGCGTCCGTCTTCACCGCGCGGGCGACCACTACCTGCGAACGCGCCACTTGTCGATCCCGCCCGAATTCTGGCGGGGCATCGAGCGCGACCTGATCGACCCGGCGATTGCGACGATGACCAAGGACCAGGCAACGTCCGAGCAGGTCGAGGGCGCCGTGCGGAAACTCGAGTTCCTGCTCGACGAGGTGTTCACCGCAACCCGTGAACGCCTGTCCACGAAGGGGCTGCCTTCCGGAGACGAGCTCAGCGGAGAGATCGCGGATATCGTGGTCGGTGACGTTCTGCGCTTGCTGTGCCCGCTGTGGCCATATTGCGATCCCTCGGCGCCTATCGACATACGAACGAGCGAGAGCGCCGTTCGCCACTGACGCCCCGGGGCGTCAGACGTACCCTTTCCCGCGAGATGCACGACGAACCGATACAGCCGAGCGTCGACCTGCCGCTGCCGTTCCGCTCAATCCTCGAGCACCTCCCGGTGGTGGTCTATGTGGACTCCGATGACCTGCCGGTGCCGCGCACGCTCTATGTGAGTCCGAACGTGGAACAGATCCTCGGCTACCCGCCGGATGTCGTGCTCGCCCTCGGCGACCGATGGCTCACGACCGTGCACCCCGACGACGTCGAGCGAGTGACCGCAAGCCTCGCGGAAGGTGCATCCCGGGGGAAGCCGTTCCAGATGGAGTACCGATCCATCCACCGCGACGGGCACGTTGTGTGGATTCGCGACAGCGCGAGTCCGGTCAT
>JANMPG010000263.1:0-10772 GCA_031369745.1 Actinomycetes bacterium | reverse complement strand
CCGACCAACCTCGTCGCCACGGCGATCTCAGCGACCCGTATCGATCTGTCCTGGACCGCCTCGAGCGACAACGTCGGGGTGAGCGGCTACGAGATCTGGCGCGATAGTGCGTTGCTCACAACGGTAGGAACCGTCACGACCTACTCCGACACGACGGCGCTGGGCGCCACCACCTACGCCTATGAGGTCAAGGCGAAAGACGCGGCGGGCCTCGTGTCGCCGTCCTCGGACCAGGCGGGTGCGACGACGCCCGATGGCGAGGCGCCCACCGTGCCGACGAACCTGACGGCGACCGCGATCTCCGCCACCCGTGTCGACCTGTCCTGGACCGCGTCGAGTGACAACGTGGGGGTGAGCGGCTATGAGATCTACCGGGGAGCGTCGCTGCTCACGACGATCGGGCCGGCGACCAGCTACTCCGACACGACGGCACTGAACGCAACGACGTACACGTATCGACTCAAGGCCAAAGACGCGGCAAACAACACCTCGGGGTTCAGCGACACCGCGTCTGCAACGACCCCAGACACGCAATCGCCGAGCACCCCGACGAACCTGACGGCGACCGTCGTGACCGCCACCCGTGTCGACCTGAGCTGGACCGCGTCGAGCGACAACGTCGGGGTAACGGGCTACCAGGTATGGCGGGGAGGGTCGCTGCTCACCACCGTGGCAGCCGTGACGTCGTACTCCGACACGACGGTGCTCGTGGGCTCTACCTACAGCTATCAGGTGCGTGCCCTCGACGCGGCGAACAACAGCTCTGGTGCCTCGAATACCGCTGTGGCGACGACCAACGACACGCAGCCGCCGAGCACCCCGTCGAACGTCAGTGCCACCCCGACGAGCTACAGCCGTGTGGACCTCTCGTGGACCGCTTCCACCGACAACGTCGCGGTGACGAACTACGAGGTCTATCGGGGCGGGTTACTCATCGCCACGCTCGGCGCGGTAACGACGTACGCGGACCTGTCGGTGACCCCGGGCACGACCTACGCCTACCAGGTGAAGGCTCGCGATCTGGCCGGCAATCTCTCGGCGTTCAGCGCGACCGCGGGCGCCACGACGCCGCAGCAGGTCGTGACGCTGCTCCCGACTGCCGACTCGCGCGTCGAGGAGGCGAATGCGTCGACGAACTACGGCACCGACATCCGGCTACGCGTCGACGCCGGCGGCGACCCCGACGTCGAGAGTTATCTGACCTTCTCGGCATCCGGGCTGTCCGGCACGCTGCGCAGCGCGAAGCTGCGCATCTACGCGTCTTCGGGAACGATCGACGGTCCCGCGGTGTATTCGACGAGTACGTCGTGGTCCGAAACCGGGATCACCTGGTCGAACCGTCCGGCGCGCACGAGCGGCGCGACCGACGACAAAGCGGGGATCTCCACCGGGGACTGGGTGGAGTACGACGTCACGACGCTGATGACGGGCAACGGCACGTGGGGCTTCGTGCTTGCCGGCACGTCCTCCGATGGCGTCGACATCCACTCGCGCGAAGGTGTGAACAAGCCACAGCTCGTGATCACGATGGGAGCGCCGGACACCCAGGCGCCGACGGCGCCGACGGGCTTGACCGCCACCGCCGGCAGCCCCACGCAGGTCGACCTGTCGTGGAACCCTTCGACCGACGATGTGGCCGTGACCGGCTACAACGTTTATCGGGGCGGCGCGCTCCTAGCCAGCCTCGGGGTCATGACGGCGTATGCCGACACAACCGCCCAGGCGAGCACGAGCTACGCCTACACGGTCAAGGCGCGCGACGGCGCCGGGAATGTCTCCGGGGCAAGCAACACCGCGAACGTGACGACGCCGTCTTCAGGTGGTTCGTCGTCGATCATCGCTGCCGCCGGCGATATCGCGTGCGCCGACACGGACGCGAGCTACAACGCGGGGCTTGGGACATCGACGGCCTGTCGCCAGCTCTACACGTCCAACCTGTTGGTTGGCGGAGGGTTCGCCGCGGTGTTGCCTCTCGGCGATGATCAATACAACAGCGGGTCGCTTTCCCAGTTCAACGCCGTCTACGCCCCGACCTGGGGCCGGGTGAAGTCGATCTCACATTCGGCGATCGGAAACCACGAGTACGGGACCTCGGGGGCGTCGGGGTACTTCACGTACTTCGGCTCCTCGGCGGGCGATCCGAGCAAGGGCTACTACAGCTACGACGTTGGTTCTTGGCACGTGATCGCGCTCAACTCCAACTGCACGAAGGTCGCGTGCGACGTGGGCTCGGCACAGGAGCAGTGGCTGCGCTCTGACCTGTCGGCGCACCCGGCAGCTTGCACGCTGGCGTATTCGCACCACGCTCGCTGGTCCTCCGGGCACGACGGGGACAACCTGTTCATGCAGCCGCTGTGGCAGGCGCTGATCGACGGCGGCGCCGACCTCATGCTCTCCGGCCACAGCCACAACTACGAACGCTTCGCCCCCCAAAACGCGAGCGGAGGTCTGGACAACGCTAACGGCATCCGGCAGTTCGTGGTCGGAACCGGCGGGGCGTTCTTCACCGGGGTGGGCAGCGCACATGCGAACAGCCAGGTTCGCAACAACACGACGTTCGGGATCCTGAAGCTCACGCTGCGCGCTGCGAGCTACGACTGGCAGTTCATCCCAGAGGCGGGCGCGACCTTCACCGACTCGGGTTCGACCACCTGCCACTAGCCGAACCGGCAACTCGCGCCCGAGACGAGCGCTTAGCCCCCGGGCGACGGCGTGGCCGGGCCGGCCGGTTCGCCGAGTTTCGTCGCGATCCGGTCGATGCGTTCGAGGTGGGCGAAGATCTGGTCGCGCGCGATCTTCGCTTCGTCGCTCAGGCCGTCGATCTCGCCGATCTTCCAATGCTGCTGCAAGATCGGGCGCAGCACCTGATCGTGATGGATGCGGAGGTTGTAGATCCCTGCTCTGGCCATCGCTTTGGACTTCTCCTTGAACCCAGGCATCCCGACGCCCGGCATCGCGAAGTCCACGATCTGGCGGGCGATGGCGATCATCATCTCGGAGGGCTCGACCTGCAGCGCGGCGGCGGCCATGTCCCGGTAGAAGACGTAGTGCAGGTTCTCATCCATCGCGACGCGAGCGGTCAGTTTGATCGCCGTCTCGTCGTTGGTGATCATGCCGGTGTTGCGATGCGAGATGCGGGTTGCGAGCTCCTGCACGGAGGTGAACGCGATGCCGTCGAGCGGACCGATCTGCGCGAAGCCCGGATACCAACCGCGCTCCACCATCGTCATGCGCCCGCGCTCCAGCTCTCGCGGATCCATACCCCGCGTGACGACCAGGTAGTCGCGCAACACGATCGCGTGACGGCCCTCTTCCGCCGTCCACCGGCGGACCCACTCGCCCCAGGAGTCGTGCTGGCCGAACGTGTCCCACAGCCCGAGGTGGTAATAAGGGAGGTTGTCCTCGGTGAGCAGGTTCACTTCGAGGGCGATCTGTGCGATGTCGGGAAGCCGGCTGTCGGAGGGCATCCAGGGCTCGTCGATGTAGTTGCGTCCCTCTTCATACGGGATGAATTCGTGGGGGAACCACTCGCCCGCCCCGGCGATATGTCGGTCCAAACCGACCGCGACCGTCGGTTCGAGCTCGCTCAGGATCTCAGCGTTGGTGAGGGTTCGTTGCTTCATCTTCGCCCCTGACGGTACAAGGTCGAGGCGCCACGGGGCCACCCGACGCGCACTCCGGCGGCGGTCCGGGGCCTCACACCAGCTGCCGATCGCTCCACACGATCCCATCGGCATCGGCATAGACGAATCCGCCGGAACGAAAGGTGACGCCGGCGAACGTGACGGGCTCGTCGCGGGTTCCGAGGCCCTGTTTTCCGCTTTTGCGCGGATGCGAGCCGAGGGCGCGCACGCCGAACGGGATCGACGCGAGCGCCTCAACGTCGCGGACGCATCCGTTGACGATCGTCCCCGCCCAGCCGTTGGCGAGCCCGAGCGCGGCCAGCCGGTCTCCGAGCAGCGCACACGTACGCGACGCGCCACCGTCGACCACGAGGATCCGCCCGACGCCGGGCTCCTGGAGTGCCGCGCGGATCAGCACGTTGTCGTCGCTCACGCGCACGGTTGCGATCGGTCCGCCGAACGCCCGCGCCCCGCCGAAGTCGGCGAAGCCCGGTGCGACAACGTCGATGACGTCGGCGCGCGTGTCACACAGATCGGCGGTTGTGAACGGCTGCATCCGGGCAGTCTAATGAGTCCTCGGCAACGGACCTAGGTCGTGCGGCGTACTTCGAAGTCGCCCTCTGCACCTACCGAGGCGCGCGCCGGGGGAGTACCCTCGTTGCGGATGACAACCCCTATCGACCCCTCCACGCCGAGTTCGTCTGAGCAAGGCTCGTCGCTCGGCTCTTCGCGTGTCGAGGAGTTGCGCGAGCGCCTGCGCCCGCGCGCGGTCGTCGTGACCGGGGAGTCTGGGTTGCCGCATGCCGAGCGCGCCGCGATGGAAAGCGTGCAAGCGCTCGAGATGCAGCTCACGTCTGCGCACCAGCGGGAACGCGAACTCACCGAACTCGCCGTTCGCGACGGGAACCAGATCGCAGTGCTCGAGATCCGCGTTCGCGAGCTGACGGCGCTGGCCGAACGGGCCGAGGCCGCCGAGCGCGCACTGTTCGACGTCCAGAGTCGCGCGGAAGGTGCGGTCCGTCGCGCCGAGCTGATGGAAAGCGAGCTGCTGGCGAGCCGCTCGGAGGTCGACCGGTTGCGCACCCGCGTCGTCGAACTGGAAGCGAGCCTTCGTCGTGCGCTCGCCGAGGTCGGTGAGGCCACCGCCCTGCGCGCGCGCAACGACCGAGCCGAAGTTGAGCGGGAAGCCGCCCGTATCGAGGAGTCCGCCGAGCGTTCGCTGGAGCTGGCCGATCGCCTTCGGTCCAAGGTGGTCGACTTGGAAGCCAGTCTGCGAAGCGTGCTCGTCGAAGTCGCCGAGGTCGAGACCGCCGAGAGCCGCGCGGATCTCGCGGAAGCCGAGCGCGATGCGGCCCTGACCGAGGCGAACGCGGAGCGTACGCTGGCTCTCGCGAGTCAGTCTCGCGCTGCAGAGGCCGAAGGCCGTCTCGCCGATCTCGAGGAGCGACTCGTGTCGCTCGACCAGCGCCTGTCCAACATCACCCAGACGATGGACGAGCCCGAGCACGACGATGCCCTCGACGACGCTGGCGACCGCGTGATCGACATCCGCGAGGCCGAGCCGGCTGCGGCCGCCAACGGGACCGACCACCCGAGCGAACAGGCCAAGCCTTCTCCCTGGTCGGAGTGGCGAACCACGTAGCCAGGCCCGTCTGGGACCATCGTTCCGAGTGACCGCACGCGTGGTCGGCTCGGGAGGACGCACGACATGAGTTCGCAGGGCCCCATCGGCGTGCTCGTCATGGCCTATGGCACGGCGAGCGGGCCGCACGACATCGAGCGGTACTACACCGACATTCGCGGCGGCCGGGCGCCCTCGCAGGAGCATCTGCGAGCGCTGGAGGCCCGGTATGCGGCGATCGGCAACGTCTTCCCGCTGCTCGACACGACGCGCGCGCAGGCTGCGGGGTTGGTCGAGCGTCTGAGCGCCGAGGGCGCCGGCGAGTTCCGCGCATACCTCGGCATGAAGCACTCCGCGCCGTTCGTCCCCGACGCAGTTGCGAAGATGCGCGCCGACGGCGTCACGCGGGCCGTCGGCATCGTGATGGCGCCGCACTGGTCGAAGATGTCGGTCGAGACCTACGTGGAGCGGGTTTCGGAGGCGATCGAGGCCCAGGGAGCGGATCTGCAGATCAGCTTCGTGCGTTCCTTCCACGATCACCCGATGTTCGTATCGTTCCTCGCGGCACGACTGCGCGCCACGCTCGCCACGCTCGACGACGCCGCCCGCGAGAACCTCACGGTGTTGTTCACGGCGCACTCGCTGCCCGTGCGAGCCACTGATGACGGCGATCTGCGATGCAAGACCTGCGACTGCGACGCCTCATGCCGCTACCGCGATGGTTTGCAGGCTACTGCCGATCTTGTGTCGGCGGCGGTCGGCGTCGCGGATCACCGGATCGCTTGGCAGTCCGTCGGGCGCACCGCCGATCCCTGGTGGGGTCCGGGCATCGACGAGGTCATCCCGCAACTCGCGGCCGAGGGTCGTAGCGCCGCCGTCGTGTGTTGCGCGGGCTTCGTGGCCGATCATCTGGAGACGCTGTATGACCTCGACATCGAGGCCACGAAGATCGCCGCCGACGCCGGCATCGCGTTCGCTCGCACCGCGATGCCGAACGACGACCCCGCGTTCCTCGATGTGCTCGCCGCCGTCGTGCGGGAGCACCTGGCCGAGGTGCCGGCATGAAACTCGTCACGTGGAACGTGAACTCCGTGCGGCAGCGGCTGCCGCGGCTCCTCGCGCTGCTCGAGCGCCATCAGCCCGACGTCGTGTGCCTGCAGGAAACCAAGGTCGAAGATGCGGAGTTCCCGACGATGGAGATATCTGCGGCGGGCTACGAGTGTGCGACCTATGGGCAGCGGGCGTACAACGGCGTCGCCATCGTGTCGCGGGTCGGGCTCGAGGACGTCCGGACCGGGTTCGACGGCGACCCTGCTTCGGACCAGTCGCGGGTGATCTCGGCGCGCACCGGTGGGCTCGACGTGGTGTGCGTCTACGTCGTGAACGGCAAGTCGGTCGGTGACCCCGCGTACGACACGAAGCTCGCCTGGCTCGACGTATTCCGCGTCTGGCTAGCTTCGACCTACGAACCCGCGACGCCGCTCGTGATCACCGGCGACTTCAACATCGCCGCAGACGATCGCGACGTCTGGGATCCGGATGCGTGGCGAGGCAAGAACCTCGCGAGCGGGCCGGAACGCGAGCGGCTGGCGGCGCTGCTGTCGTGGGGATTGACCGACCTTGGCCGGGCTCACGCCGGCGACGTCGAGGGCCCGTTCTCGTTCTGGGACTACCAGGCCGGATCGTTCCATCGTGGCTGGGGATTGCGGATCGACCTCGCGCTCGGGACCGCCCCGGTCCTGGATCGCCTCGAGGATGTGGCCGTGGATCGCGACGAGCGCAAGGCGAGTACGGGCGAGGGCAAGCCCAGCGATCACGCCCCGGTTCTCGTCACGCTGCGATGACGTCACCGCTGGTCGACGCCGCCTGGCTCGCAGGTCATCTCGAGGGCGTGGTGCTGGCCGACATCCGCTGGTCGGTGACTGGAGGCACCGCCGAGGCTGAGCGAGCGTTCGAGTCCGGCCACATCCCGACAGCCGTGCTGTTCGACGTCGATCGGGACCTTGCGGCCCAACCCTTCGACGGACCCGGACGGCATCCCCTCCCTCGTCCCGAGGTCTTCGCCCGCACGCTGTCCGCCGCCGGCATCACTGACGACGTGCTCGTCGTTGCGTATGACGACGTGCAGGGCTCGCTCGCGGCTCGCCTGTGGTGGATGCTTGACGTCACCGGGCGCCGCGCGGCGCTGCTCGACGGCGGACTTCCGTCGTGGGGCGGGGCACGGGAAACCGGGCCCGGCCGGGCACGCGCGACCTCGACGCCCGTCGCGCGGCCGTGGCCATCCGAGCGGGTCGCCGCGGCCGAGGACGTGATCGTCGCGCTGGGCGGCGCGACGGGGGTCGTTCTGGACGCCCGCGCTCCCGAGCGCTACCGGGGCGAGGTCGAGCCGATCGATCCCGCCGGGGGGCACATCCCCGGGTCGCGCAACGCCGCGTGGACGGGAAACCTCGACGCCGACGGGCATTTCCTTCCGCCGACGGTTCTCCGTCAGCGATACGACGCGCTCGGGGTGAGGAGCGGCGATGGAACGATCGCGCACTGCGGCAGTGGGGTGACGACATGCCACGACCTGTTCGCGATGCGTCTGGCCGGGCTCGGCGATGCACGCCTGTACGAGGGATCGTGGTCGGATTGGCTCAGCGATCCGACGCGCCCCATCGCCACGGGTGCCGAGCCGGGCTCGCTCGGCTAGACCATGTCGGCGGGAACGACAGCCGCGTCGTACGCCGCCTCCGTGAGATAGCCGAGCGTCAGCGCGGCCTCCTTGAGCGTCGTTCCCTCGTGGTGCGCTTTCCTCGCGATCTCCGCGGCCTTGTCATAGCCGAGCGAGGGCGCGAGCGCCGTGACGAGCATCAGCGAACTGCCGACCAGCCGCTCGATCCGCGCGCGGTCGGGCTCAAGGCCCTCGATGCAGAACTGGCGGAAGTTCCCGCAGGTATCGGCCATCAGCACCGCCGAGTGGAGCAGGTTCTTGATCATCACCGGCTTGAACACGTTGAGTTCGAAGTTGCCCTGCGAACCGGCCATCTTGATCGCGGTGTCGTTGCCCATGACCTGACAAGCGACCATCGTCATCGCCTCGGACTGCGTCGGGTTCACCTTGCCGGGCATGATCGATGAGCCGGGCTCGTTCTCCGGCAACACCAGTTCCCCGATGCCGGCACGCGGACCCGACCCGAGCCAGCGGATGTCGTTGGCGATCTTCATCAACGATGCGGCGAGGGTCGCCAGCGCCCCACTCATGAACACGACGCCGTCGTGCGCGGCGAGCGCCGCGAACCGGTTCGGCGCCGCGATGAACGGCAACCCCGTGATCGCGGCGATCTTCGCTGCGCACGACTCGCCGAAACCGGCCGGGGCGTTGAGGCCCGTGCCCACCGCTGTGCCGCCGATGGCCAGCTCGTACAGGCCGGGCAGCGCCTGGTCGATCCGGGCGAGGTCGGCGTCGAGCTGCGCGACGTAGCCCGAGAACTCCTGGCCGAGCGTCAGGGGCACCGCGTCTTGCAGGTGGGTACGCCCGATCTTCACGATGTCGGCGTACGCGGTGGCTTTCGCGTCCAGCGCGTCGCGCAACGCCCGAACCTGCGGGACCATCCGCTCGAGGATCACCATCGCACCGGCGACGTGCATCGCCGTGGGGAACGTGTCGTTGGACGACTGCGACATGTTGACGTGGTCGTTGGGGTGCACCGGCGACTTCGACCCGAGCACACCGCCCGCCATCTCGATCGCCCGATTGGAGATGACCTCGTTGGCGTTCATGTTCGTCTGCGTGCCCGAACCGGTCTGCCACACGTACAGCGGGAAGTGCTCGTCGAGCACGCCGGAGATGACTTCGTCGGCAGCGGCGGTGATCAGGTCGCCAAGGGCCGGGTCCAGACTGCCGATTTCCACGTTTGCTTGCGCGGCGGCCTTCTTCAGGATGCCCATCGCCTTGACGACCTCCAGCGGCATCTGGTCAACACCGGGCCAGCCGATCGAGAAGTGGTGGATCGAACGCTCCGTCTGCGCCCCCCAGTATCGGGAGGCGTCTACCTCGATGGCGCCGATCGAATCGGTCTCGGTGCGCAACTCGGTCATCGTGAACGTTCCTCCGGTGAAGGTGACCCCACCATCGTAACGGGGGAAGTGCGGCAAGCCGCTAGGCTGCGGGGCCATGGACATCTCGCGCGCATCAGAGGGCACCTACGAGCATGGCGACGAAGCCCGGTTCACCGGTGAGGTCTCGCTGCGCAGCACGCTGCGGTCCGACGATGGCACGAACATCGGGGTCGTCCACTTCGCGCCGGGGGCGCGCACCCACTGGCACCACCACGCGGGTGGGCAGTTCCTTTACGCCGTAACCGGGCGTGGTCGCGTGTGCTCTCGAGGCGAGGCCGGCCACGTCCTGGAGCCCGGGGATGTGATCCACGTCGAACCGGGGGAGTGGCACTTCCATGGGGGCACCCCCGAGGCGCCGCTCGTGCACGTGGCGATCAACGGCGGCGGCGACGCGATCTGGGGCGAGCCCGTGACCGATGAGGAGTACGCCGAGGCTTTTTGAGCGGGGTTGACCGGCGTCGCCGCACAGGTCTAGCGTCTCGACGTCAACCAGGGAGGAAGACCGATGACTAGTGGCACCGTCACGACGACGATCCATGCTAAGCCTGAGGTGGTGTGGGGCTTGGTCGCCGACCTTGGCACCCACGCCGCGTGGTCGCCGAAGCCGTACACGATCGAGTGGACCCAGGGCCAGCCGAACCAGGTGGGATCGGTGTTCCATTCCGTGGGGTGGGTGCCCGGCGACAAGAACCACGCGAACGAAGGGGAGATCACCGAGCGTGCGGAGCCGACCAGGTTCGCTTTGCGTGCGAACGATCAAGGCGCATGGGTCGTCAGTGAATTCGATCTGAAGGCGGTCGGTGACGACGCCACCGAGGTCACGCACTCCCTGACGTTCCCGAAGATGAAAGGGATGAGCGCGGTGCTGCTGCCGGTGTTGTTCCCGATCGTCGGGATGCCGAACGTCCGCAAGCGAATGGCGCTGCTCAAGGCGAAGGCCGAGGGCGCCAGCTGAACCGCAACTCGTTCACGACTGCGGATGTCTGACGACGGCTGGGCGCCAGCGCTCGCGCACGACGAGTTGGCCGAGGGCCGGGCGATCGCCGTCGACGTCGGCGATAGCAAGGTGCTGCTGTACCGCGCCGGCGAGCGCATCTTCGCGATCGGGAACCGATGCACGCATCAAGGTGCGCCGCTGCACCGCGGCCCAGTGAAGGGCCTCGGTGCCAGGCCGACGATCACCTGCCCCGCCCACGGCAGCGTGTTCGCCCTCGAAGACGGCGCGGTGATGCGTGGTCCTGCTCGCGCGCCGGTCCCGGGCTTCGAGGTGCGCGTCGAGGCGGGCATGATCGAGCTGCGAGCGAAGGGCTGAAGCACCGAAGCCCGACGCGCGGGGCGTGGGAGAATGACGCTGAGAAACGGGGCGGTAGCTCAGTCGGTTAGAGCAGCGGACTCATAATCCGTCGGTCGCAGGTTCGAGCCCTGCC
>JANMPG010000186.1:0-5561 GCA_031369745.1 Actinomycetes bacterium | reverse complement strand
CCATTTTGGGTTTCGGCCGGCTACCCGCGGTTTTTGGGTCGGGTTTTTTTGTGCCCGCAATGGGGGGGGGCCGCCGCGCGCCCCCCCGGGGGACTGGCCCGAGCGAGCGAGTCGCTACTGGAGCGTTCCGCGTGGTCGGCCAGTTTCGTTGCCGCCATCCGCGGCGGCGCCACCGCCCTGTGGTGGGGGCTCGTGCTGTCGTTCATCGGGTTCCTTGCGCTCGCCGCGGTCTCACCCGGCCCCACCGGCGCCTACGCCCGGTTCGTCAGCCGGACCGGTGGCAGCGGGGCGGCGACGGTGATCCAGCACGCGGTGTTGTTGCCGAACCAGTCGGTCATGCTCCTGGCAACGTCCATGGGAGCGACCGAGCAGCTGTCCGTCGCCGGCGGCAGCGCGGTCGAGCTGACGCGCACCGGCATCACGACGACCAGCGAGGCGGGGTCGTTTCTGGCCGCCTACGTCGGTGCGAGCGGCACACGCGCCGGGTTCCCGTCGTGGTTCGCCGCGTTCTGGCTGATCCCGGCCGTCGCCTGTGTGCTCGGAGGGCGCGCGGCGGCTGCAGGCGTGCGCAGCCGCGGCGAGCGTCTTGCCCGCGCGGCATCGGGAGGCGCTGTCTACGCGGTGCTGTGCGGACTCGCCGCGTGGGCGGCGACGCTAGTCGTCCCCGCGTGGGCCCGGCTGGTCGGCGGCTCGGTTTCCCTCGGCACCGTGCCCGCGACCACCGCCGCGCTGGCTGTGGCCTGGGGCGTCGCCGGAGGGGCGATCGGCGCAGCGATCCCGTGGCGCGAGCGGGCGGCTAGACCTGCCCCTGGGCGACCTCGGTGAAGTTCAGTTCGATCTGGCTGTAGCGGCGCCAAGCCTGCGCCCACCCGTCGTCGGATCGCGGGAACCGCTCCATCGGAAGTGCGGGGTTCTGGCGGTCCCAGATGCCGAAGAAAGACTGGCCGTACCCGAGCAGATAGCGCGAGCCCGTGTGCGTGTACTGCAGGACGGCGGTGTCGCTCGGGTTCACTTGGATCTGCGGGCTGGCGTTCGGCGCCGCTGGACCTGCCGGCGCACCCGAACCGGCGTTGTCCGGCACCGGCATGTGGTTGGGCTCCAGCGCGGAGAACTTCGTCCAAGCGTCTTTCCAGCCCTGGTCGGTGCGGGGATAGCGTTCGGTCGCCGCGTTGGGGTTCTCCCGGTTCCAGATACCGAAGAAGTCTGCGCCGTAACCCAGAACGTAGCGGTAGCCCGAGTGGGTGTACTTCTGGGCGGCGCCGCCACCCGACGGAGTCGTCGTAGCCGGTGTCGACGTGGCAGGGGCCGACGTCGTGTCGACCGATCCTGCACCCCAGACGGAGGGTCGGTCGCCTGACGCGGTGGTCGCGACAATCGTCGGGGAAGCGGCCTCGGGCTCCGAGGGGGTCGCGGCGTCGTCGACGGAGGTCCCAGACGTGGCGGGCTCGGCATCGCTCGAGGAAGCCGGGACCGGCTCCGCGCTCGTCGACGCCTGCTGCGGCGCGGGCGTCGTCAGGTCGCTCATGCAGTAGCGACACTTGATGGCCTCATCCTGGATCTCTTCAGCGCAGTAGGGGCACTTCTTCACGGTGAGCCCTCCCCGGTCGGTGTCGGCGCCAGCTTACCGTCCCTGGCCTGGGCAGTTACACCCTCGGCTAGCATGTCGGCCTCCATGGGTGGACGAGTGGCGGTGTTGGTCTCCGGCTCGGGCACCAACCTGCAGGCGCTCTTGGACGACCCAGCGATCCGCCCGCACATCGCGCTCGTCGTGTCGGACCGCCCCGATGTCTACGCCTTGCAGCGTGCGAGCGACGCCGACGTCGAGACGATCGTGATCGAGCCAACCGACGACAGAGACGCGCTGTCGCAGGCCGTGGCGGCCGCCTTGACCGAGCGCGGTATCGACGTGATCGTGAGCGCCGGCTACATGCGGGTGCTCGGCGCCCCCATCGTCGAGCGTTGGCGCAACCGCTGGCTGAACGTGCACCCGGCCCTGCTGCCGGCGTTCCCGGGCATGCACGGGGTGCGCGACGCCCTCGCCTATGGCGTGAACGTGACCGGTGTCACGGTGCACTTCGTGGACGAGGGCGTCGACTCCGGTCCGATCGTGCTGCAGGAATCCGTCGAGGTGCGCGACGACGACGACTGGGAGTCATTGGAGCCGCGTATCCATGCGGTCGAACACCGTCTATTGCCGCGCGCCGTTCGGGCGTTGCTGGAGGATCGTCTCGTGGTGGAAGGTCGACACGTACGCATCCGGGAGGATCAGACATGAGTACGACGCAGGTTCGTCGCGCGCTGCTGGCGGTCTACGACAAGACCGGCGTCGTCGCGTTCGCCCAAGCGCTCCGCGAGCTCAACGTGCAGCTGGTGTCCAGCGGCGGGACCGCCGCAACCCTTCGCGAGGCCGGCATCGAGGTGACCGAGGTCGCCGACGTGACGGGTTTTCCCGAGATGCTCGGCGGGCGAGTGAAGACGCTGCACCCGGCGATCCACGCGGGGCTGCTCGCCGATCAGCGCGATCCCGAGCATCTCGCGCAGATCGCCGAGCACGGGATCGAGCCGTTCGACCTGGTCGCGGTCAATCTGTATCCCTTCCGCGAGACGGTCGCGGCCGGCGCGTCATTCGAAGACACGATCGAAAAGATCGACATCGGCGGGCCGGCCATGGTTCGCGCGAGCGCGAAGAACTTCGAATCGGTCGCAGTGGTGGTCGATCCGTCGCGCTACGACACGATCCTCGACGAGCTGAAGCTGGAGGGCGGCGTCACCCGCGCAACCCGGTTCGCGCTCGCGGCCGAAGCGTTCGCCCATACGGCCGCCTACGACGCGGCGGTCGGAGGCTGGTTCGCGCTCCAGCAGTCCGACGCCGATGCCCTGCCGGGGTTCGTCGGGCTGGCCTACGAGAAGGTCACCGATCTGCGCTACGGAGAGAACCCGCACCAGCGAGGCGCCCTGTACGCGGAAACAGCCGGCCCGGGTGTGTTCGCCGGAGCCGAGGTGCTCCAGGGAAAAGAGATGTCGTTCAACAACTGGCTCGACGCGTGGGCCGCCTATGACTTGGCGATCGCGCTGCCTGAGCACGCGTGCGTGATCGTGAAGCACAACAACCCGTGCGGTGCCGCGGCCCTGGACAGCGCCGCCGTCTCGTATCGAGGCGCGTTCGCCTGCGACGAGGTCAGTGCCTTCGGGGGCATCGTCGCCTTCAACGGCACCTGCGACGAGGCGGCGGTCGAAGCGATGCGCGGCGTGTTCACCGAGGTGTTGATCGCGCCCTCGTTCACCGACGAGGCCCGCGAAGCCTGTGCGGCGCGCCCGAATCTGCGCGTGGTCCATGCGCAGCTTGCGCAACCCACCGGTTGGGACCTGCGCACGCTGCCCGGTGGGGCGCTGATCCAAGATGTCGATGTGGTTCGCGAAACGCGCGGGGACTGGAAGGTCGCCTCGAGCCGCGAGCCAACAACCCAGGAGTGGGCCGACCTCGAGCTCGCGTGGACGATCGCGTGGCGCGTTAAGTCGAACACGATCGTGTTCGTGAAGGACGGCGCCACGGTGGGGGTCGGCGCCGGCCAGATGTCACGGGTCGACTCGTCGTGGATCGCCGCACGCAAGGCGGGGGAGCGGGCAAAGGGTGCCGTGTGCGCATCCGACGCGTTCTTCCCGTTCCCCGATGCGCTCGAGGTCGCGGCCGACGCCGGCTGCACCGCGGTGATCCACCCCGGCGGGTCCAAAGGCGATGAGGCCGTCTCCGCCGCGGCCGAGGCTCGCGGGATGGCCGTCGTATTGACGGGCACCCGCCACTTCCGCCACTGAACCGTGTCGTACCGACAGGATGACCTGCGCCGAGGGGGCGGCCTGGCCTACGCCCTGCAGCCTTGGAGTTCGACGGTGTCGATGGCGTCTCCAGGGTCGGCCCGATACCTGTCGACGCCCCAGGCTCCAGACAGATGGTCACCGGCTGATCCATCCCTGACATCGAGGCACGCGTCGGCACCATGCCCACCCTTGACCTTGTCACTCCCGCCCCCGCCAACGATCGAGTCGCGTCCGCGTGCCCCGTTCACGAAGTCATCTCCGTCTCCCGCGTCGATCCAGTCATCCTGGCGCCCTGCGTAGATGAAGTCGTTTCCGTCGCCGCCCCATATCCGATCCGCACCAGTCGAGCCGAAGACGACATCGTTGCCTCCCGCCGCGTGTACACGATCGCTTCCGGGTCCGGCCAGGATCCGGTCATCCCCACCGGCCGCCCAGATGATGTCGTTGCCGCCACCAGCGCAGATGACGTCATCGCCGGGTGTTCCGACTATCCGATCGCTGCTTGAGGACCCTGAAATCGTGCATCCTTGCGGTCGACCGTCGGCGTAGCCGCTGCCCACGAGGAGGACGAAGCTTGTCGCGATGATCATCGTGCCGATCCGGACCCGACCGGTGCGGTTGCTACCTATCGTCGGACGCTTGGCCATAGTCGTTGTCCGAAGCTTCATGATTCTGAACTCTAGTCATCCCGTGGGCCTGCGAGGATTGTTCCGATACCACCTATGGTCTCTACGCGACGAGATCTTCGACCGCGTCGTTGACGGCGAGGTGAACCCAGACGAAGGATTGGCGTTCGTGCGCCGGCATGAATCCGCGATTCAGAACGCACGCGACCTGACGCCCGCACACCTCGTTGCAGTGAACGTGGCACTTCGCGCCGTATCCTGGCTCCGTAGCACTCCGAACTACACAGATGAGAGGGTCGCAAACGTGTCCGACCGCTTCAATAGTGTCCTGCATCACCACCTCGTCGCAGGAAGCCCATCGGGCTGGGTGGTGGTGCCGTTCTTCTATCTCTGGGCCGTCGCCCATGTCCTAAGTCAGATGTTTCTTCCAAGGCGCAACTGGCCCGACACTGAGCACCGGATCTGGCACAGGGTGGGCGACGCAGCGGAGGCCGTCGTTGGGAAGCAGCAGTCCGAACGTATCCTGGAATCGGTCTGAGAGGGTTAGAGGCCGAGGGTTTCCCAGGCGGCGTGTCGCTTGTGTCTCCGGTCCGGACTTGACTATTCGAGCATCCCCGCCTAGCGTGGTTCGTATCAGAGGAGGGTAGATTCCATGGTCAATAGTCACCCTCGAACGCCTTCCGGCCGCCGCTCCATCGTAGCTGGTGTGTTCCTCCTGAGCACGGTGGTGAGCCTAGCGGTGGCGGGCCACGTGAATGCGGAACCTGACTTCGTCGCCGCGGGGCCTACCGACGACACGTACCAACTCTCGAATCTCGCGATCCTCTTCCCTTATGAGCCCCAGGACATTGGCGCTGTGGTGACCTATGACGGCTCCAAGACCTACGCAGGTGTGACATTCGATATCGCGTGGAGCGGTGACGCCTTCCCTGGAGATGTGTATTGCCGATTCGACCTCTTCGACTCGAAGGGGAATCTGGTGGGCAGCGCCGTCAAGGGGTTTGCGGCGGCAGAATCAGGTAGCGCAGCTCCGGTGCCCGCCGCCGTTGCCGTCACCGGGACTCCAAGCGATCCCCAGGCAGTGTGTTCGGCGGGTGCGCCAGCAGCGGACGGCGCTGC
>JANMPG010000183.1:0-12934 GCA_031369745.1 Actinomycetes bacterium | reverse complement strand
GCGGAAGGCGGCGTGTTCGGCGTGCTACCCGGCGTGATCGGCTCGATCCAGGCGACCGAGGCCATCAAGCTCATCACCGGCGAGGGGCGAACGCTCGAAGGGCGACTCATGCTCTACGACGCCCTCCACATGGAGTTCCAGGAAGTGAAGATCCGCTGGGACGCGGATTGCCCGGTGTGCGGCAAGGAGCCGAGCATCACCGAACTGATCGACTACGAACAATTCTGCGGCGTGCCCGCCCGCTGAGACGCATCGAAGGAGACCGAACCCGTCATGGCCGTCACCGTCAAGCTCCCCACGATCCTCCGCAAGTTCGCAGGCAACGAGGCGCGCGTGTCCGCCGAAGGCGCCACGCTCGCCGAGGTGCTGAAGGACCTCGAGTCGCGCTACCCCGGCATCACGAAGAACGTGATCGCCGAGGACGGCGGTCTGCACCGGTTCATCAACGTGTACGTGAACGACGAGGATGTTCGCTACCTCGGGTCGCTCGAGACCGCGGTCGCCGATGGCGACACCGTGTCGATCCTGCCGGCCGTTGCCGGCGGTCGGGAGTGACCTCCTGCGCTGCCTAGCACGTCGGTAATAGACTCCCGCGCAAGGGGGTGATCGCGGTCGATCGCGATGGGAACGGCGCAGGAACCGAGCTGCGGACCTTCCTGATCGCCGACATCCGCGGGTACACCACCTACACACGCGAGCACGGAGACGAGGCCGCCGGTGCGCTTGCCGCGCGGTTCGCCGAGACCGTTCGTGACGTCGCCGAGGCGAACGAAGGATTCCTTCTCGAGCTGCGCGGCGACGAAGCCCTGGTCGTCTTCGTTTCGGCTCGCAACGCGCTGCGGGCAGCCGTCGCCCTGCAGGCCCGGTTCCGCGAGACCGAGCTTCCACGTGGAGTGGGGATCGGCCTGGATGCGGGTGAGGCCGTCGCGGTCGAGGGCGGATATCGGGGCGGGGCCCTCAACCTCGCTGCCCGGCTCTGCGGTCAGGCGATCGCCGGAGAGGTGCTCGCGTCGGAGGCCGTGATCCACCTCGCTGCGAAGGTCGAGGGCCTGTCCTACGTCGATGCCCGCACGCTCAAGTTGAAGGGGTACGACCGACCGGTCCGGGCGGTCGACGTCGTCTCCTCGGACCGCGTCCCTGGCGGGATCTCGCACCGGATGCATCGGGCGTCGAGCCGACTGCGCGCCGACCGCCGGATCCAGACCGCGATCGCGCTCATCGCCTGCCTCGCGATCGTGGCAGCCGTCCTACCGCGTGTGCTCCGCGACGACGTCCCCGGCCGAGCGGGCGCCGAGCCGGGGCTGGCGTTCCTGGACGCCGCGTCCGGAGACCTCACGGCGCATGTCGAGGCGACGCAGCCGGGCGCCGCGTTCTTCGCCGAAGGCCGGTTCTGGGTACGCGACCCCGACAGCTCGGTGTTCCTCGCCATCGATGGGGCGACCCACGAGATCGTCGCCCGGATCCCCGTCCCCATCGCGTCGGGGTACGCGGCGGTCGATGGCGATCGACTCTGGGTGGCGGACTTCAGATCCGCGACCCTCGCGGAGGTCGACATACCCACGGAGCGGACGCTCAACGAGTTCGACCTCGCCCGGGATGCGCAGGACACGGACGGGCTGTCCGGGATCCTCGTGGCTGATGGCTCGGTATGGGTGCAGCACGGCGAGGAGCTCCTCCGGGTCGATCCCCGCGACGGGAAGGTCCAGGCGAGGATCGGGGGCATCTACTGGGCGGGTGCTCTGACGCAGGTGGAGGACGGCACCATCTGGGCCACGTCGTGGCCCGGGCTGGTGCAGATCGACCCTCGAACCAACGAGCGCGGTCGAGTGCTCGATCAAGGGACCGAGATCTTCGGATCGGTTGTGGAGCAGGCGGGGGCGCTGTGGACCGCCGACGAATCCAAGGGGGTCGTGTACAAGGTCGATCCGGGCAGCGCGAAGATCCTCGACACCTACGAGACGGGTGAGGGAGCCCGCTATCTTTCGGCAGCCGACGGTCAGGTGTGGGTTGCCAACCAAGACGCAGGCACGGTCACGAGGATCGACGCGCTCACCGGGCAGATGCGAACGTTCTCGATGGGCCACGTCGTGGCGGCGGTCGTCGCCGGGGCCGGTCAAGCGATGGTGACCGTTCTTCCCGGCAAGACGTTCGAGGACGAGATCGCGGCGCTCACCGGTGATGTTGCTCGAGTGCTGGCGCCCGGCTACGCCTACTACGAGCTGGACCCCGCGATCGCCGGGTACGCCGGCAACGCGCTGCAGCAGCAGCTGGCGGATGCGACGTGCGCGCGGCTCCTGCGCTACCCATCGGATCCGACAGCAAGGAGCGCGGGATTCGAGCCCGAAGTAGCCGCCGGCCCGCCCGCTGTGTCGAACGGGGGGCGCACGTACACGTTCACGATCGCTCAGGGATTCGCGTTTTCGCCGCCGTCGAACGAACCGATCACCGCGCAGACCTACGCGTACTCGATCGAACGCGCCCTTTCACCGGTGTTCGGCGGTCAGGCGCAGGGACCCACGTTCGTCGACGACATCGAGGGCGAAGCCGCCTATCGCAACAGGAAAGCTGACCACATCGCCGGCATCCGAGCCGAGGGCGACACACTCATGATCACGCTGACGGCCCCCTCCGACACGTTCCTTGACCGGCTGGCGATCCCTTCCTTCTGCCCGGTCCCCTTGGATACCCCGATCGTTCGGGGAGGCGTGAGCGATTTCACCGGGGCGGGCGTGTTCCAACCCAATCTTGCCTCCTCGGGTCCCTACTTCGTCAGCTACCACCTCAACGGGGAGCTCACGATCCTGCAGCGCAACCCGAACTACACGGGCCCGCACGCCGGCACGCTGGACGCGATCGCGATCCGCGAGGGTATCGACGCATCCCAGGCGATCGGTCGCGTCGAGGACGGGAGCTGGGATCTCAGCGTGGTGGACGACCCGAGCATGAGCCCGGGAGGTGAGCTTGACGCGCGATGGGGACCTGCCAGCGAGGCCGCCGCAGGCGGGGACCAACGGTATTTCGCGGTCCCGGTGCCGGGGGCCGCGACCATCGCGCTGAACGCGGGCCGACCGGTGTTCGCCGACGTGCGAGTGCGTCGCGCCGTGGCGTTCGCCGTCGCGCGCGACGAGCTCGCGGTGGCGTCGGGTGGGCTCGCGGCGAGCGACGCACTCATCCCGCCGATCCTCCCCGGCGGTCCCGAGGGTCCTTCGTTCGATCTGTCAGCCAACGCGAAGCAGGCCGAAGCCGCGATGGACGGCGCGCCGGGTGGGGTCGCGGTGATGGCGATCGGGCCCGACTGTTCCGGGTGCGAACAGATGTTGGAGCTGCTCCGCGACCGGCTCGCCCCCTTCGGCATCGATGTCCGGGGCCGGTCGTTCGACGACCCGTATGGCGACCTCTACGCGGGCCAGGCGCGGTTCGACATGATCCCGATGTTCACCGGCGTCGACATCGCGGACGGCGCGTCGTTCCTGTCGAACATGCTCGGCGAAGACATCCCGGATGACTGGCTCCCGGTCGGGGTAGCCGCAAGGGTGGATGGCCTCCTTCGCCTCCGCGGAGCCGAGCGCGATCGTGCGACCAGCGCGCTGGTCGAGGAACTGACCCGAGACGTCGTGCCCGCCGTTGCATACGGCAACCAGGTGACTTCGGAATTCTTCTCACCACGGCTCGGATGTCGAGTCTTTCCGGCGTTCGGGTTCGGCGTCGATCTGGCATCCCTGTGCCTCGTCGAACCCTCGACGTCGGGAGGGTGATCTGCAACGAGTTCGGTCCTTTGCCGCTGGTGCGTGCCGGGGCATCCCGCCTAGACTCTCGCTCCGAGGTCTGGGTGAGGAGGATGACGTCGATCGTGGGGGGGATCATCACCGGCAGGCGTGCATGGCCGCGTGCGGCTGCCTGTCTCTTCCTTCTGGTCACCGCGTTCGTGTTGCCGACCGCCGCGCAGGCCACGCCGCCGGCGCAACCGGCGCTGAAGACGTGGGGGGCAAGCGGCGCCGTCAAGGCCCAGCTCATCCTCGGTAACACCTTGTACATCGGTGGGTCCTTCACGAACGTCGTATCCCCGGACGGGCTCACCACGGTCGCGCGGCGGCACCTCGCGGCGATCGACCTGACGACGGGCGATCTGCTCCCGTGGGCACCGAGCGCCAACGGTTCCGTGGAGGCGATCGTCACCGACGGGACCAACCTCATCATCGGCGGCTCCTTCACGACGATCGACGGCGCCCCCAGCTCCCGGTTGGCTGCGCTGGATACCTCCGGAACGCTGCTGCCGTGGGCAACGGGCGCGGACGCGACCGTGCTCGCGTTGCACGTCCGCGGGTCGATCGTGTACGTCGGCGGCAAGTTCACGACGCTCGGCGGTCAGCCCCGCGGGTATCTCGGGGCCGTGACCACGAGTGGCGAGCTGCTCGACTGGACGGCACCGGCGAACGATCGGGTCAAGGCGATCACAACGATGGCCATCGGCGACGTCGTGATCGGCGGCTACTTCACCGAGGTCAACGCGGCGTCGGCAGACCACATCGAGCGACTCGATGCGACGACAGGGGCGACGCTGTCGTGGAGCTACCCGTCGAGCGCGGAGGTGGTCGGGCTCATCACCGGCCCCGACGACAACGTGTACGCAGCGATCGCCGGCAGCGGCGGCAAGGTCCGCTCCTGGACGAGCGACGGTCACCTGCGGTGGACCGTCTATACCGACGGCGACGTCAACGCGATCGCCTACTACGGCGATCAGGTGATCGCGGGCGGACACTGGATCTACATGAACTCGGGCGCCACCTACGTGCCGAGGCTCGCCGCGTTCGACCCGGCGACCGGCGCCATCGATCTCAGCTGGACGCCGAAGCCGAGCAAACAGGTGTGGTCGTTCGCGACGGACGGCACGAACCTGGCCGTCGGGGGCGTGTTCACGAGGATCAGCAAAGGCTCGTATCGTCGCGTTGCGGTGTACCGGCCTGTGGTCTAGCTTTCCCGCGATACCCATCTGCGTGAACGGGGGAGCGGCATGAGCGAGCTGAAGCACGAGGATGCCACGGCAGAGCTTGCGGAGCATCTGCGCCCGGTATTCGAATCGAGCCCGGACGGCGTGTACGTCTGGCTCGACGAAACGCACTGGATCTGCAACGAGCGCTTCGCCGAGTTGTTCGGCTACTCGTCGGCGGACGAACTCCGCGACACGCCGCATCTGCTGCAGCGGATCGTGCACGAGGACGACCAGGAGCTGTTCTCGTCGATGTACTGGAACCGTGTGCAGGCCCAGACGTTCCCGGCGACGTTTCGCTTCCGCGGCGTGCGTGCAGACGGATCGTCATGCTCGGTGGAGACCGACATGATCCCCCTTTCCTTCGGCGGACATACGTTCGCCTACCACTTCGTCAGGGTGGTCGGCTGACCGACATATCGGGCACAACTGGGATAATCGCCGGACCGTGCGTTACGACTCGATCCTCGACGCCATCGGCAACACCCCCTTGGTCGGCATCCCTCGCATGTCGTCCAAGCCGGGCGTGCGCATCTGGGCCAAGCTCGAGGGGCAGAACCCCACCGGCTCGACCAAGGACCGTATCGCGCTGGCCATGGTGGATGCCGCTGAGGCTGCGGGCGAGCTCACCGCGGACAAGACGATCCTGGAGCCGACCTCGGGCAACACGGGCATCGCGCTGGCGATGGTCGCGCGGCGCCGCGGCTACGCGCTGACCGTCGTGATCCCCGACAACGCGAGCGACGAGCGCATCGGATTGCTGCGCTTGTTCGGCGCCGAGATCGTGTATTCCGAGGGCGCCAAAGGCACGAACGGTTCGATCGAGGTTGCCCGCGCCCTGGCGCGAGACGACAAGTACTTCATGCCGTTCCAATACGGCAACCCGGCAAACCCGGCCGCCCACGAGCACGGCACCGCGCAGGAGATCATCCGCGACCTACCCGAGGTCACCCACTTCGTGGCCGGTATGGGCACCGGCGGCACGCTGACCGGCAACGGCCGGGGGCTGCACGCCCACAACGCCGACATCAAGGTCATCGCCGCCGAGCCTGAGCTGGGCGATCTCGTCTACGGCCTGCGTTCACTCGAAGAAGGCTTCGTGCCGCCGATCTTCGATCCCGCCCAGATCGACCGGAAGTTCCTGGTCAACTCCTCGGATTCGCTCCGCGCGACGCGCGAGCTGACGTCGCGGGAAGGGATCTTCGCGGGCATCTCCAGCGGCGCGGTGATCCACGTCGCGCAACGCATCGCCTCAGAGCTCGAGTCCGGCGACATCGTCTGCCTGCTGCCCGACGGTGGGTGGAAGTACCTGTCGACCGAGGCGTGGAACGTCGATCTGGAAGCTGCCGAGAAGGGCGTCGAGGAATCGCTGTGGTGGTAGCGCATGGGTGATGATCGATCGATCGGGGTCTTCGATTCCGGCGTCGGCGGTCTCACGGTGGCCCGCGCGATCTGGGAACTGCTGCCGAACGAGTCGGTCGCCTACATCGGTGACGGGGCGCACTTCCCGTACGGTCCGAAGTCGGTGGAGCAGATCCGCGGGTACGCGATGGACATCACGACGTATCTGGTCCAGCGCGACGTCAAGCTCCTGGTGGTGGCCTGTAACTCCGTGGAGGTGTCGGCGATCGGCGACATCGCTGCCGCCGCCGAGGTGCCCGTGATCGGGGTCATCGGGCCAGGTGTTCGGGCGGCCCTGCGTTCGACCCGCAGCGGCACGATCGGCGTGATCGGGACCGAGGCGACGATCCGAACGGGCGGCTATCAGCGTGCCGTGGGCTCCGCCGCGGCGCTGCACGCGGCCGCGTGTCCGGTGTTCGTGGAGCACGTGGAGCGCGGAGACACAACGAGCCCCGAGTTGCGGAGGGCCGCGGCAGGGTATCTTGCTCCGCTGAAGGGGATGGATGTCGACACCGTGATCTTGGGCTGCACCCACTACCCGCTGCTGTCGGGCTTGCTCCAGCTGGAGCTCGGTCCCGACGTCGTGTTGGTCTCCTCCGCCGAGGAGACCGCCAAGGACGTGTATGCCCAGCTGCTGCGTGACGACGCCTTGTGCGAGAACGACCAGCCGCCGCACCACGCCTTTGCGACCACGGGCGATGCCGCCGTCTTCCGGGACCTGGCTGAGCTGTTCTTGGGTCGCGAGGTCGCGCACGTCGACGCCGTCCACATAGACGCCGGTGGCCGCGCATGAGGCTCACCGTGCTGGGCTCCCAGGGCACCTGGCCGGGCGCTTCCCGGGAGTGCTGCGGTTACCTGTTGAGCGCCGACGGCTTCCACCTGTGGCTCGATGCCGGCACGGGCACGTTCTCGCGATTGCAGGAGCACCTTCCCGTCGCCGATCTCGGAGCGTTGTTGATCTCGCACGGCCACGCGGATCATTTCCTCGACATCATCCCGGCGTTCTACGCGCGCCACTACGGGGGGCTGGGCGAGCCCGGTCTGCCCTTCCACTCGCCGCCGGGGTTCACCGATCTGGCGGCGCTCCTCGTGTCCGAAGGCGGGCGCAACGTGATGGCCGAGGCGTACGACTTTCAGGCTGCAACACCTGACAACGTGTTCGAGCTTGGACCCTTCCGGATCACGCCGTATGAGATGACGCACATCGGCGTGCCGTCACTCGGGTACCGCATCGAGGCGGACGGGAAGGTCTTCGCCTATACAGGCGACACGGGACCGTGCGCCAACGCGGTCGATCTGGCTCGCGACGCCGATCTGTTCTTGTGTGAGGCCACGTATCAGAACGATTCCGAGCTGGCGTACTTCCACCTGAGTGCGCTGCAGGCTGCAGAGCTCGCACAACGTGCCGGTGCCAACCGGTTGATCCTGACCCACATCACGCCGAACCTAGACCCGGGGCAGTCGCTGGAGGAAGCGGCCGAGGGGTACGACGGTGCGATCGACGCCGCGGTCCCCGACGCCGTCTTCGAGGTGGGGGCGTGAGCAGACCTGACGGGCGCGACAATGCCTCGCTTCGTGCGGTGACGCACGAGCTCGGGTTTCAGGAGTGGGCCGCGGGCTCGATCTTGTTCTCGATGGGCAAGACCCGAGTGCTGTGCTCGGCTTCGGTGTCCGACGATCCGCCGCGTTGGCTGCGAGGGACCGGCAAGGGCTGGGTAACCGGCGAGTACTCGATGTTGCCGGCCTCCACCAGCGAGCGCTCGTTCCGCGAGGTGAACAAGGGACGCCCGGGCGGGCGCACGCAAGAGATCCAGCGGTTGATCGGTCGGGCGCTGCGAAGCATCACCGACCTGCGTGCCATGGGTGAGCGCATGATCACGATCGACTGCGACGTATTGCAGGCCGACGCCGGCACGCGCACCGCGTCGATCACCGGCGGGTACGTGGCGCTCGCGTTCGCGCTTCGCGGCCTCGGGCTGGAGCACGTCCTTCGCGACTCGGTCGCCGCGGTCAGCGTCGGGCTCGTCGGCGGCGAACCACGCCTGGATCTGTCCTACGAAGAAGACGCCGGTGCCGACGTCGACTTCAACGTCGTCATGACGGGCGCGGGGGAGTTGGTGGAAGTGCAAGGCACGGCCGAGGGCGCGCCGTTCGGCCGGGGCGACCTTGACGCCATGCTCGATCTCGCGGCCGCCGGGATCGGTGCGCTCACCGAGATCCAGCGCGGCTTGCTCGCCTGAGTGGACACCGTGCAGCTGCCGCCGCGCATCGCGCTCGCCACCCGCAACGCTCACAAGCTTCGCGAGCTGGGGCGGATCTGTGCCGACTGGCCGGTCGAGTGGGTGACGGTCGACAACCACGATCCGTCGGCGTTCCCCGATGTGGCTGAGACCGGCGACACGTACCTGGAGAACGCCTCATTGAAGGCGCATGCGGTCGCCCGGGCCCTGGGGCTGCCGGCGCTCGCCGACGATTCAGGCATCGAGGTCGACGCCCTGGGCGGCAAGCCCGGGCCTCGAAGCGCCCGTTTCGCAGGGGAAGGCGCCACCGACGAGCGGAACCTGCTGGCCCTGGTTCAGGCCATCCGCGGGATCCCGGCCGGGGGCCGAACGGGGCGCTATCGCTGCGTCGCCGCCATGGCGATGCCCGACGGCACCCTTGCCCATACCGAAGGTGCTTGCGAGGGAACGCTTCGCACGAAGGCATCGGGCACCGGAGGCTTCGGATACGACCCGATCTTCGTTCCCGTTGGCTGGGACATCACGATGGCGGAGCTGACCGACGAGGAGAAGGACCGGATCAGCCACCGGGGCCGGGCATTCCGCGCGCTGCGGGAACTTCTCCAGAGCCCTTCTGCCTGAGCGCAACCCAGCGGGCTACCAAACTCAAGGTAGCCCCCCCAAACGCCGACGATTCCATTCGTGAACGGGAACAAGGCTGGGATCGTTTCCACCCCGAGGAGCTCCTCGCTCGAGCATTTCATCGGCGCCGTGCCGACCCCGCTCGCGATCGGCCTCAGCATCATGTTCGTGGTGGTCGTCGGTATCGTCGATCACCGCTCCGGATCGGGGGTCTCGCTGGCGCCGTTCTATCTGATGCCGGTCGTCTTGGCGACGTGGGCTGGTGGTCGCGCGTGGGGGCTGGCGATCGCCGGCGTCGGCGCGATCGGGGCACGGATCGCCGATTTCTCCGACGGGTCCAGCGTGCTCGTACATTCCTGGAACGCGCTGCTGTGGTTCGTGGTGCTCGTCGCCGTCGTGTGGCTGGTTGACGCGCTGCGGGGGACGGTGCGGCTCCAGCGCTCGCTCCTGGCTCGTGAGACCGAGGTCGCCGAGGACCTGCGGCATCAAAACGACATGAAGAACACGCTGTTGCACGCGGTGTCGCACGATCTGAAAGGTCCGCTGTCCGGGGTCCTCGGCGCCATGCAGACGATCCGCCGTGCGGAGAAGCTGCATCTCACCGAGAAGGAGATGAACGATCTCTACGGGGTGATCGAGCAAGCGGGCGCCAAGGCCGCCCGGCTCGTTGAGGACCTGCTCGACCTCGACCGACTGGATCGAGGTCAGGTGGAACCACAGCGCGAGCCTACCGACGTGGAGTCCCTCGCCGAGCGGCTGGCCGGTGAGCTGCCCACGTTGTCGGGCCACCCCGTCCGGGTGGACGGCCCGCGGATGCTCGTCGACGTGGACGCAACGATGGCCGAGCGGATCATCGAGAACCTGATGAACAACGCGGCCCGGCACACACCGCCGGGCACCCCGGTGCATGTGGAAGTGGTGGGACGGCCCAACGGTGTCGTCGTGATCGTTGAAGATGAAGGGCCCGGCGTTCCCGACGACATCAAGGCGACCATCTTCGAGCCGTTCGAGCAAGGGGAGAACGCGCGCGGCGGGGTCGGCATCGGACTGTCGCTCGTCGGGCGATTCGCAGAGCTGCACGGTGGATCCGCGCATGTCGAGGACCGCGACGGGGGCGGGGCACGGTTCGTCGTCACGCTTCCCGGCGACGTGGCGATCGCGCCCGTCGTCGACCCGATGCCGGTGGATCTGCAAGCCGTCTAGCGCTCGGGAACCACCGCTCGATCGGGGAACGACACGACCGGCGCGGGCGGTCGTAGACAGTGATCGCTCGCCATCGACAGGTTGTAGGACCCCACGTTCGGGATCGCGACGATGTCGCCCTCCTTGACCTCCGGCAGATCGACCTGCGTGGCAAAGACGTCGTTTCCTTCATTGATGTGACCCGTCACGGTGTAGGCGCGCACGGGTTCGGCATCTGCGGCGCGACACACGATGGGGTGGAACGGGATCTCATAGACGAAGGACTCGTTGGCAGAATTCCAGCCGGCATCCAACCCCACGAACACCTGGTCCTGACCGCGGTCCTCGACGGTGATCACCTCGGCGAGGAGCGTGGCGGCGTGCTTGGTCAGGTACTCACCGGGCTCGGTGGCGACGACCACGTCGAGATCGCCGAGTTGGCGGGCCAGGGCCGCCGCCCAGGCGACGACGTCAAGACCGGTGTCGTTCGGGCGAAACCGCACCCCGAGGCCACCGCCCGTGTTGACCTCCGCGATCGGACAGCCGAGGTCCCGCAGCTGGCGCGCCATCTCCGCGACCCGACGCGCTGCTTCCTCCACGACGGGCAGCGACTCGGTCATGTAGAGGTATCCGGTGTGGTAGTGGACCGTGTCGATCACGAGATCGTGACGTCGCGCGATCACGACGGATGCTTCGAGCCGCTCGGGCAGGATGCCGAACTTCGTGGGTGCGCTGCCTGCGTACAGCGTCTCCTCGCCACCTTTGTGCGACGCGCCGATGCCGGGGTTGACGCGGATGCCGACCGTTGAGCCGGGGGCGCGGCGCCCGATCCGCTCCAGCTGCGACAACAGGTCGACGTTGATGTGCACGCCGGTCGGCAGCAGTCGGTCCAGGTCCCGGTCCGACACGTTGGTACCGGTGTAGCTGATCTCCCCCGGCGCCCATCCGTGCTCGAGCGCCCACTCCGCCTCGCCGGGAGAGCACACGTCCATGCCGATGTACGGGGCGTGTTGGCGGAGGTAGCGCAGGAGGTCGGGATCACGCTGCGCCTTCAACGCGAGGCGGATCTGGAAGCGCAACCCCGCGCCGGCCATCGCGTCGTGCAGTCGCTCGGCTTGTTCGCGGAGCGACTCGAGATCGTGCACGAACAGCGGCGTGCCGTGTTCGCGCGCGATCTTCTCCGCGTCGCGCCCGGCGATGGTTAGCCGGCCATCGCGAACGTCGAGACCGGGCCGTTGCCACCACGTCGCGCGCTGTGTCTGCATGGCGAGCGAGAGTAACAGCGCGCCCTGCAGGGTGGATTGCCGGCGGATGACCGGCGGCTGCTACGCTCCGCCCGTTTCCATCAAGGGGGTTTCTTCCGTGCCTGCGACCAACCCGTTCCGTGCCGATGGCGAGTGGCTGAAAGCGCAGTTCCACGCGCACTCGCTCAACTCCGACGGCTCGTTGTCCCCGGAGGCGGTGGCCGATCAGTACTACCACCACGGGTTCGACGTCTTGACGATCTCCGACCACTGGAAGATGACGAAGGTGGACGGCCCCGACGGGCTCCTATTGATCCCCGGGGCTGAGTTGATGGTCGATCCGATCGGCGGCCCGATGTGTCCCGAGTTCCTGGCGATCGGCATCGACGATGTGCCCGAGGAGCCCAACGGGGACCGGAGCAACTGGTATCCGTACGAGAACTGTGTGATCAAGACGTTCGCGACGTTCGATGACGGGGCGGCGTTCGTCGAGTCGTTCGGCGGCGCTTCGATCCTGTGCCACCCCTCGTGGAGTGGCTTACCGCAGGAGTCCGTCTTCGCCGCCAAGGCGATGCACGGCATGGAGATCTGGAACTCCTCGGCACACCGCGAGAACGATCGCGGCGACAGCACGTACATGTGGGATCTGGCCTTGGACGCGGGGTTGTCGTTCGCACCGTTCGGCACCGACGACTCGCACTACCCGGCCTTCGACGTGAACGATGGATGGACGATGGTGCGGGCGGCCGACCGATCACGCGAGGCCGTCGTTGCGGCCTTGCGCGCCGGCCACGTGTACGCCACCGACGGCCCGACGGTGCTCGACGTGGAACGCGACGGCGACACGGTCGAGGTTGTGTGCAGCCCCGCACGCAACGTGTGGCTGCACAGCGGGTGGGAAGACGGCATCGGCTTGTCGGCAGGCCCCAGGGGTCGTCGTGAGGGCGCCGACATCCTGGAGCGGAACGATCGTGGGCTGATCACGCGAGCACGGTTCACCCCGACGCCGGACGAATGGCCGAAGAAGCGCGCGCACCGCTGGTGGCGCCTCGTGATCGCCGACGAGCATGGTCGCCGCGCCTGGACCAACGTGATCTAAGTCCGCGGAGCCCCGACGAGCCGATAGTGCTGCACGTGGCGATCGCGCAAGTGAACCGGGCGACGTCGGAGCTACTGGCCTAAGGTCTGCTGACCCGTGACCTGCGCGGCCAGCTCAGCTCGCACGGCCGGCGCCACTTCCGTGCCGAGCAGCTCGATCG
>JANMPG010000142.1:0-4144 GCA_031369745.1 Actinomycetes bacterium | reverse complement strand
CACGTCGAGTGCGCCGAGCGGCTCGTCCAGCAGCAGCGCGGCCGGCTCGTTCACCAGGGCGCGAGCCAGCGCGATCCGCTGCTGCTGCCCACCGGACAACTGGCCGGGGCGCCGGTGCTCGTAGCCTTCGAGGCGCACGATGGCGAGCATCTCCTCGGCCTTGCGCAGGCGCTCGTCCTTCGGGATCTTCTTCAGCTTCAGTCCGTACTCGATGTTTTGCTGCACGTCCATATGCGGGAACAACGCGTAGTGCTGGAAGCACATGTTGACGGCGCGCTTGTTCGGGGGGACGCCGACGACGTCGGTGCCGCGCAGCAGGATCTGGCCGCCGTCGGGGTCCTCGAAGCCCGCTACCATGCGCATCGTCGTGGTCTTGCCGCAGCCCGAGGGGCCGAGCAGCGTGAGGAATTCGCCCTCACGGATGTCCAGCGAGATGTCGTCGACGGCGACCACGTCACCGAACCTCTTGGACACACCGCGGATGCTGATCGCCGGCGTTACATCGCTCATCGTCTAGGTCATCCCTTCCCTGCGCTCAACGAGCTGAGTTCCTCGGCGCTCATGCCGGTCTTGCCTTCCAGTCGGCGTTCGGACACGAACCGACCGACCTCCGACGCCACGACCACGATGATCGACATCACCAAGATGACGACGGCCACCGCGATCACCGACGGCAACCGTTCCGGCAATCGCAGCTGGGAATACAGGTACACCGGGAACGTCGCCTGGTCACCGCTCACGAACGAGGAGATCACGACCTCGTCGAACGAGATCGTGAACGAGATCAGCGCCGCCGAGATCAGCGCCGGGAACAGCAGCGGGAACGTGATGAGTCGAAACGTCGTCATCGCTGTCGCGCCGAGGTCGCGCGAGGCTTCCTCCAGGGCCGCCGGTATCCGCTCGAGCCGCGGCACCATCGTGAGGATCGCGAACGGCAACGCGATCACCACGTGACCGATCGCGATCGTGTATGGCGACAGCGGGATGCCGATCGTGTTGAACAAGATGAGCAGCGAGATGCCCATCACGACCAGCGGGATCACCAACGGCGCGAGCAAGAGCCCCGAGACCATGCCTTTGGCGAAGAAGCGGCGTCGAACGAGCGCGATCGACGCCGGGATCGCGAGCGCGGTTGCGACGAGCGCGGTGATCGAGGCCACGAGCAGGCTCGTGCGCAACGCGGCCAGGATCGTCCCGTTCGCCAAGAACTCGTGGTACCAGCGGGTGGTGAACCCGACCCAGGGGAACGACACCAACTCGTTGTCGTTGAACGAGAAGATGATCAACACGATGATCGGCGCGTACAAGAAGATCACGAGCAGCCAGAAGAACCCCCACAAGCCGCGGCGACCGCGCGTCGAGATCGCGGGGTTCACTCCGCCACCGCCCGCACGTTGAGGTAGCGCCCGAAGATGGCGAGCAAGATCGCCACCACGAAGATCAGGAACATCGACATCGCCGAGCCGAGCTGCCAGTCGAAACTCTGCGCGAACGAGGCCTGGATCACGTTGCCGAACATCAGCCCGCTTTTGCCGCCGACGATCTGCGGCGTCACGTACTCACCGATCGTTGGGATGAACACGAACACGAACGCCGCGATCACCCCGGGCATCGACATCGGCAATGTGACCCGCCGAAAGGTCGTCCACCGGCTAGCTCCGAGGTCGCTGGAGGCCTCGAGCATGTGCAGGTCGAGGCTCTCCAACGCCACGAAGATCGGCAGGGCAACGAACGGCACCCACACGTACGCCAGCACCAGGTACACGGCGAAGATCGAGTTGTACATCCAGGCGATGTTCTGGTCGGCGCCGAGGACTCCGGCCGAGCGCAGTCCCTCCTGGATCACACCTTGCGGGTTCAAGATCACGCGCCACGCCAGCACGCGGAGCAGGTATGAGGTGAGGAACGGCACGATGATGACCAGCAGCAGCGTGTACTTCCGCCGCCCGGCGACCAGCGCCAGCATGTAAGCCACCGGGTAGGCGAGGAACACGCAGGTGATCGACACACCGAGCGACATCTTCATCGACTTCCAGAACAGGCCGCGCCCCAGCGGGCCGCCGAGGTAGATCGAGGAGTGCAGGAAATCGCGCCACGGTTTCAGCGACAGGTACTCGTCGTACTGGATCAGCGTCAGGACGCCGACGCTGTACAACGCGACGAGTACGACCGGGACCAGGAAGAACAGCACGAGCCACAGCATGGGCACCGACAGCAAGCCCAGATTGACCTTGGCGGTGCCGCGACGGCGGCGCCCCGTGCGGGGCGCCGCCTGCTGCACGTCGGCTTCGATCGCCATGAGGTGGAGTGCGCGTCGAGCGCTACAGCGACGCCTTCACCTCTTGCCATGCGCGGTTGTACGCGTTGCGCTGCGGCTGGTAGCGGTCGAGGTAGCTCTGCGGCTCGGAGAGCGATCCCTCAGGGTCGTCCAGACCGAACACCTTCACGACGTCGGGGTCGATCTTCGATAGGTCGATGTCGAGGTTGGAGTGACCGTAACCCCATGTGCTGATCAGCCGCTCGCCGACGTCTGCCGCGGCCCACGCGTCGGCGAACTTGTGTGCGTGGTTGTAGTTCTCGGTGCCGGCGCGCAGCACGAGCCCCTCCACCCAGGCCAGCGTGCCTTCCTTCGGCCGGATGTAGTCCACCGACACCGTGTCCTTCAGCGCCACGTACGCGTCGGGCCACGCGTAGGCGGCCCACACGTTGCCCTGTTTCACGTCGTCCCACATGTCCGTGTAGTTGACCCAGATGTTGTAGAGGTTCTTACCCTTGTCGATGCAGTACTGCTTGCACTGCTCGAGCTCGTCAGGCGTCATGTCGAACGTGTGGTTCGGCTCGATGCCGAGCACGAGCCCCGCCTGCTGAAGGATCCACGGCGTGTCGAACCACGAGATGTGGCCGGCGCCGGCGTCGTCGAACAGGTAGGAGTAGGAGTTGATCGAGGGGTCGAGCATGTCCGTGCGCAGGATGACTCCCGAGTACCCCCAGTCCAGGGCGATCTCATACTGCTTGCCGTCGATCTGACCGGTCTGCTGGAGCACCGGGTTCAGCTTGTCGAAGTTCGAGATCAGCGACGTGTCCCAAGGCTGCAGCACGCCCATGTCCAAGTAGTCCTGGATATAGCCGCTCTCGGGGTGCGTGATATCCCACTCGAACCCGGCCAGGGTTTTCGCCAGCGCACCTTCGGTGTTGACCAAGAAGCTGAACTTCGGCGTCTCGTACCCGGCGTCGAGGTAGTCGGCGTACAACCACTTGGTGTCGTAGCCCGCCCACTCATGGATGTGCAGCAAACCGGGCTCATCCTCGATCGGGATGATGGAAGAGGATGGTGCGGCGGCCGCGCTGGAGTTGACGTTCTTGCGGCAGGCGGCGAGCACCCCACTCGCGCCCATCACCCCGACACCTTTGAGGAACGTTCGCCGTGATGCTGGGTTGGCGAATACCGAATCGAACTGTCCCATGGTCCCTAGCCTCCTGTCCGTGTCGTGCCTGACCCGCGGATGATGGGCCGCTCGGGCTCGATCCGCAACCTCGCGGATCGAACCGCTGTGCCCGTACGCCTTCCTATACGTTCGCGGGCCCGCATCAGACGTCCCATCCGGCGTCCACGGGGATGTCGTGCCCCGTGATGTTCTTCGCGCCGTCGGACACCAGGAAATCGATCGCCGCGGCGATGTCTTCCTCTTCGACGAAACGGCCGAGAGCGGTCTGGGCCGCGAAGTCGGCGTATACCTGCTCGGAGGTCGAGCCGGTTCGTTCGGCCTTCGTTGCAACGATCTTGTCCATGCGTCCCCCATGGGTGACGTTCGGGCACACGTCGTTGACGGTGATGTCGTGCGGACCGAGTTCCAGGGCCAGGGTGCGTGTCAGACCTCGGACGGCCCATTTCGAGGAGGAGTAGCCGCTGCGGTTGCGGTAGCCGCGCAGGCCCGAGGTACCGGCGATGTTGACGATGCGCCCGCCGCCGCGCGCGATCATGTGCGGCGCAGCGTGCTTGCACGGCAGGAACGTGCCGATCACGTTCAGGTCCAAGATCGCGCGGAAGTCCTCGACGGGGTAATCGGTCGCGGGTGTCTCGATCGGACCCGTGCCCCCGGCGGTGTTGATCAGGATGTCGACCCCGCCGAACCGCTCGGCAACG
>JANMPG010000011.1:0-5862 GCA_031369745.1 Actinomycetes bacterium | reverse complement strand
GGGCTGGAAAACTCCGGAGCCAAACGGAGTCGCCGACTTTTGCACGTCGACCCGCTGGGCCTTGGTCACGGGTTGGAGTTTGACGAACGTTTGCGGCATGGAATGGCCTTGCCGAAGGCCTGGCACAGGGCAGGCAACCAGAGCCTCGAAGTGCCGCCTGATGGGGAGCGCCCCGCAGGCCAGGATTTTGGGAATCCGCGCCTTCGGCTCGGCGCCAAACGGCGCCGAGCCTCGCAGCCGCGTCGTGGGTTCCGCCTCGGGAGCCTCAAGACCCATCCCCGGTCATCCGCGTAAGCGGTGGGACCGAAGCGGTCTCCGGCGACGCGAGCTGGACACCCTGGTTGGGTGGTGGCGGTCGAACGGACTGGAGAGGTGAGTCACGACTACCACATTTCAGGTATCGGCTTCGCGACCCTAAAGCCTTGAGCCATCGTCAGACGTTTCTGTCCCATCGCTGGAGCAGGCCTCGGAGGTATCCTGCGGCGCATGGCTGAGCGGATCGCGGTGCTGCCCGAACGGATCGTTGACACCGAGCGCGGGGAAGTGCTGACCGACCGCGCCGTCGTCGTGCAGGGCGATCGCATCGTCGAGATCATGGCGGCGGCAGACGTCCCCGACGGCCCGCGTCGCATCGAGCTGCCCGGCCACACCCTGCTACCGGGTCTCATGGATCTGCACTCGCACCTCGCCGGCGGCGAGGAGGAGGGGCAAGGGTACGCGTCGCTCGTGATGCGAAGCGGCGCCCAGGACGCGGTCATAGGCGTTCGCAACGCTCGGCTCGTCTTGGAGGCCGGGTTCACGACCGTTCGCGATGTCGGTTCGTTCCGAGCATTCACCGACGTCGCGTTGCGGGAGGGGATCGACAGCGGTTGGTTCCCCGGGCCCCGCATGTTGTGTGCGGGCGCCTTCGTGACCTGCCCCGGTGGTGGGGGCGATCTGACGGGCCTCGCGGTCGACGTCGATGCGGTGGTTCCCCGGGAGCTTCGCTTCGGTATCACGAGCGGCGTCGACCAGATGCGCGCCAACGTGCGCCAGATCATCGGTCGGGGCGCGGACTTCATCAAGATCATCGCCACCGGCGCGGTGCTGACCGCCGGCACGAACCCGGGCGCTCCGGAGTTCACCGAAGACGAGCTGCGCGCCGCCGTCGAGGAGTGCGAGCTGCTCGGCACGTTCGTCGCCGCCCATGCGCATGGTCCCGTCGGCATCGGTCGCGCTGTGCGAGCGGGCGTGCGCTCGATCGAGCACGCGTCGCTGATCGACGACGAAGCCCTCGCGCTCGCGGTCGAACACGGCACCTACCTCGTGATCGACCTGTCCGACGGCGACTGGATGGTGGAGCAAGGCCCCGCGCTCGGATACACGGACGAGGTTATGCGCAAGGTGCTGTGGACCAACGAGGTCAGCCGCGCGATGTTCGGCAAGGCGGTCGCGGCGGGCGCGAAGATCGCGAACGGGTCCGACACCGGCATCGCGCCGTTTGGCACTGAGGCGAAGAACCTGACCAGCTACGTGCGCTTCGGCATGACCCCCATGCAGGCGATCCAGGCCGCAACCACCGTGGCGGCCGACCTGATCCGCTGGAAGGACCGGGCCGGACGCCTCGCGCCCGGGCTGCTCGCCGACATGATCTCGGTGCCCGGCGACCCAACCCAAGACATCGAGTTGTTGGAGTCCGTGCCCTTCGTGATGAAGGGCGGCGACGTGGTCAAGGACGCGCTCTGAGGCTCAGCCGCCGTTCCAGCCAGTGTCGGGTGCGCGGTCGATCGTGTCACCCATGCGGCCCGCGAGCCGCCAGCGCACGGCTTTCGTCATCCGCAGGTCGTGGCGCGGCAATCCGCATACGACACGCGTATCGGTGACCGCGACGGGCACGTAAGCCTTGTAGATCACATCGGGGTTGCGTGACTTCACGAGGCAGAAGGCGGGCTCGGCCGGCACCGCGTCGGGATCGCCGAACATGTACACGGCGTAGTCGGCGGCGCTGCCGCCGTAGGAATCGATCTGCCAATAGAACGAGCCGACCCCATCGGACAGGTCGAACGCCCGGTAGGTCGACACGGCGATGCGGATCTTGTAGACCCCATCTGCCACCTGCACGGTGCGGATCGACGACGAGGCGATATCGAGCCCACCCGGCGTGTCCTTGGGGTCGCTCCCGCTTGAGCCCAGGGCGCTTTGCACTCCGATCAACACGAGCGTGGCCGCAACCACGATAGCGATGCGTCGCATGTGTTCCCTCCCGTTCTGCGGTGTTGTCCTACCGTGCCATCGTGGTACCGGGGGGTCAACCCGGACCTTCGGCCGGATCGGGCCAAAGGTTGGGTCGCCTACGACTGGTACCAGCCGGTCCACCCGGGCGCGGCGTCGGAGCTGTCGTCATCGCCATCGTCCGACCTGACTCGCCAGGCGATCGGCTTGGTCGCGCCCAACATCCGCTTGGGGAAGTAGACGTACAGCCGATCGAAGCCACGCACCGTCCTGGTCCCGAATCCGATCGCCTTGCCGCCGAGCTCGCAGTTCGACAGGTTGAGGGAGCACGCGATGGAACGGTCGGCGCCGGTGCCTCCGGTCGTGTCGATGTCGATGTACAAAGCGCTGAGGAAAACCCTTCCTCCATAGGTGTCCAGCCAGAAGCGAGCGCGCACGTCGCCATCCGGTCGGCCATGGGTCACGTAGCCGAGCTGTCGGAGATCGGAGTTCGTCGAGGCGGTGTCCTGCGCGTCTCGATACCGCACGGATCGGGCAGCGGCGGGAACGGCGAGCGACGCCACCGACAGCACGACGGACACGAATACGATGCCTCTGCGCATGATGAGCCTCCTCGGCGGGCACCGTAGGGTGGTGCGATGGTGGCATGCAACGGGTGTCCGGTCAAACCGCTCGCCTCGCTGGGATGATGCCGGGACCCCGATCGCACACCGGAAGGACGTGGGAACCATGACGCTCTCGGCCGAAGAGATCGTCCAGCTGTCAAAGCGCTACACCCTGTATGACTGGTCGGCGCAAGCCAAGGTCACGCCGATGGCGATCGACCGCGCGCAGGGCGTCTACTTCTACGCCGTCGACGGCACACGTTATCTCGATTTCAACTCCCAGCTGATGGGCGTGAACATCGGCCACGGCGACAAGCGCGTGATCGACGCGATCGCCAAGCAGGGCGAGAAGCTCGCGTACATCTCGCCGTTCGCCGCCTATGAGACCCGGGCGCTGCTGGGCCAAAAACTGGCAACGCTGTGGCCCGGCGAGATGGAAAAGTCGTTCTTCACGCTCGGCGGCGCGGAGGCGAACGAGAACGCGATCCGCATCGCCAAGGCGTTCACCGGGCGGGACAAGATCATGGTGCGTTACCGGGCGTATCACGGCGCGACATACCTGACGTCGAACCTCACCGGCGATCCGCGCCGCTGGGCGAACGAGAACCCGCCGATGCCGGGCATCGTGCGCGTCTTCGACCCCTACCACGGCCCCGACCGGCCACACGACACCGCAGAGCAAGCGCTCGATCGCCTCGACGAACAGATCATGCTCGAAGGGCCCGACACGATCGCCGCGTTCATCCTCGAGACCGTGACCGGCACGAACGGCATCTTGATCCCGCCGGACGGGTACCTGGCGGGTGTGCGAGAGCTGTGCACGCGACACGGCATCGTGCTGATCGCCGATGAGGTGATGTGCGGGTTCGGTCGCACGGGCGAGTGGTTCGCGGTGAACCACTGGGATGTCGTACCCGACCTGATGTCGACCGCGAAGGGACTCACGTCGTCGTATCTGCCGCTCGGCGCGTTGGCGCTGTCGCCGGCGATCGCGCAGCATTTCGACGAGCACGTGTTCTATGGCGGCCTGACATATAACTCGCATCCGCTGTCGTGCGCTGCCGCGCTCGCCGCGATCCAGGTGATGGAAGACGACGACCTGGTGGGCAACGCGAAGCGGTTGGAGCCGGTGCTTCGCCGCCACCACGAGGAGCTCGCCGCGAAGCACCCGAGCGTCGGCCTGCATCGCAACATCGGTTTGTTCGGCATCATCGAGCTGGTCCAAGATCGTGATTCGATGAAGCCCCTGTCGCCCTACAACGTCAACAACGACACCATGGTGGCGATCAATCGAGCATTGCTGGAGCGGGGGCTGTTCACGATGGTGCGCTGGAACGGCATCATGACCAACCCGCCGCTGTGCATCACCGAAGCGCAGCTCCAAGAGGGCTTCGAGGCCATCGACGAGGCGCTGTCCATCGCGGACCAAGCGATCGGCGCGTGACGCGCTAAGGGTTCCCGGCGTGCGATCCGATGGCACACAGGTGGAACACCCATACCGAACCGCACTGTGGAGACTCCTGCCGATCGCGGTGCTTGCGACCGTGATCGCGTTCGCGCCGCGCGCGCAGGGGGCGAGCCTGCACTGCACGATCCGTGGTACGGCCGGGCACGACACCTTGAACGGGACGGCGCTTCGCGATGTCATCTGCGGCAAAGGGGGCTCCGACCACCTCTACGGCATGGGCGGAGACGATCTGCTGATCGGCGGGTACGGCAACGACACGCTCGATGGCGGGTCCGGCAACGACGTGATGAAGGGGTCCGAGGGCGCCGACCATTTCGTGGACCTGCACGGCAAGGACAAGGTCTACGGCGGTGACGGAAACGACCCGTGCATGAACGGTTCCGACGGGGCTTCCGGCGACTACCTGAACGGTGGGCCGGGCAAGGACGGGTACAACGTCGATGCCGGCGACACCGTCGCACGCCAGCCCAACGACTACTGGGTCGACGGGGAGTTCTGCGGCGGCTGGGACGGGCACGGGCCCGTCTAGGGCACGGTCGCGACGAGGGGTTCGCGAGCCCAGCGCTCGGCCCACACCTGCAATCCTGCCAGCACCGATGCCAGCTCATCGCCCCGCGGTGTGAGGGCGTACTCGATCCGCACCGGTGTCGAGGGCTCCACGGTTCGCACGACGATCGCCGCGATCTCCAGCTCCTTCAACCGCTCGGACAGCAACGCGTCGGAGATGTGCGGGATCGCGAGCTTGAGCTCGGTATACCGGCGGGGACCCGACTGCATCGCGTAGATCACCTGCGGCACCCAGCGGCGCGCCACCAGTTCCGCCGCACGCTGGAAGTGCTGGCAGATCGGACCCTCGCCATGCGGAGACATGCTCATAGGGTAGACAACGCTTCCGGGCCGGTCAAGATTCCCAAGAAACTCGGGAATACAGAGCAACTCTGCTGAGTTGAGCTAGGTGAAGGCGGTTACCCGCGGTGGGTGACCCCGAGACCCGAGGAGGGTGCACATGTCCAGCATCGTCGAGCAGCGCAGGATCAACGGGATCGCGCTCCCACCCGCGGGCGCCTATGCGTTCGACAAGAGCCACACCACGCTCGGTTTCGTGGCCCGGCATATGATCTCGAAGGTTCGTGGCCGCTTCACCGAGTTCGATGGCGAGGTGACGATCGGCGAGCGTGTCGAGGACTCCTCGGTCACGGTCGAGATCAAGGCGGCCTCCATCAGCACCGACAGCGAGCAGCGCGACGGGCACTTGCGTGGCGACGACTTCTTCGACGTCGAGACCTACCCGAACCTGACCTTCACCTCGACCGGGTTTCGCATCAGCCAGGCAAACGCCTTCGAGCTGGACGGTCAGCTCACGATCAAGGACGTGACGAACCCCGTCACGCTGCGCGGCGAGTTTCTCGGCTCGGGCCCCGGCCTGCAGGGTGGCACGCTCGCGGCATTCTCGGCCCAGACCACGATCAACCGCGAGGATTGGGATCTGACGTGGAACGTCGCGGTCGAGACCGGTGGATTGCTGGTCGGCAAGAAGATCGACATCGTGCTTGATGTGGAGCTGCTGCTGCAGGAGGG
>JANMPG010000010.1:0-13241 GCA_031369745.1 Actinomycetes bacterium | reverse complement strand
CGCCATCGAGCCGCCGTCGGGTTCCACCAGCGTCCTTCCCACAAGCGTCGAGGTCTTCTCATCCATGTCACGCTCTAGACGCGCCAGGTCCCCGGAAGGTATCGCTCCGAGATGCCCTGATCGGGACCGCGGGACGGTTCCTGCAGGGTTTCGCTACTATCGGCGGGTTCCCCCATCGAGTGCGAGGTTCGAACGACCATGGAAACCACCCTCAAAGCCCAGACCCGAGACGGCCGAGGCAAAGGAGACGCCCGCAAGCTGCGCGCGGAAGGCTTTGTGCCCGGCGTGCTCTACGGACACGGCGTGGAGCCCGTCGCGATCTCGTTGTCCTCGCGCGACCTGATCCACTTCTTCCATGCGAACCGCGGCACGGCCACGGTCGTGGACCTCGAGGTCGATGGCACCGTCCACATGGCCATCCCGCGCGAGATCCAGAAGGACCATCTGCGTGGGCGATACGTGCATATCGACTTCCTCGCGGTGAGCCGCGACGAGAAGGTCAAGATGTCGATCGCGATCCACGAGGTGGGCGAGGCCCCCGGCGTGAAGACCGGCGGTGTCATCGAACACCACTTGTGGGAGGTTGAGATCGAGTGCCTGCCCGCTGATGTTCCCGAGCAGCTGGAAGCAGACATCAGTGGGTTGGAGCTGGGCGACATGTTGCGCGTGGCCGACATCGCGGCCCCTGCGGGCGTGGTGTTCCTCACCGACCTCGAAACCCCGGTCATCTCGGTCGTGACGCCTGCGGCGCTGCGGACGGAAGCCGATCTCTTGCTCCCGGGCGAGGAAGCGGCCCCGATCGAGATCGAGGCCGAAGGCGAGGCCGAAGGCGAAGCCGAGCCCACCGACACCGCCGCACCCGCGCCGAGCGACGAAGGCTAAGCACGCCCGATGGCCTGGCTGGTCGCCGGCCTGGGCAATCCCGGGGAGCAGTACAGCCACTCGCGGCACAACGCCGGTCGCATGGTTGTCGAGGAGTTGGCGCGGTTGGATGGCAGCCGCTTGAAGAAAGTCCGATTCCTGCCGGCCGAGTCGGCCGAGATCCATATCGATGGACAGCGCGTGCTGCTCGTGTCCTCCACCCGCTTCATGAACGAGTCCGGTGCCTCCTACGCCGGGTTGGCGGGCAGGCAGAAGATCGACGGTACCCGCCTGATCGCCGTGCACGACGAGCTCGAGATCCCCGAGGGTGAGCTGATGATCAAGTTCGGGGGCGGTACGGGTGGCCACAATGGGCTCAAGTCCCTCACCCAGGCGCTGCGAAGCCCCGAATACGTCCGGGTGCGGGTCGGTGTCGGTCGCCCGCCGGGCCGCCAAGATCCCGCCGACTTCGTACTCGAACCGATCCCCAAGAGGCTCGAGGCCGATCTGGCTGTCACGATCGGCCGGGCCGCCGACGCGGTGCGCAGCTTGATCGTCGACGGGCTCGAGGCGACGCAACAGCGCTTCAATCGCGGCGCCGCCGCCGGCTAGCCGCCGCACCTCCCTTCGTTCAACGGCCATCGGTCCTACCCGACCTTCGGTATCGGCCTATCGGGGTTCGCTACCGTCGGCCGATGCGGGGACACGGCGTGTCGGCCGATGCTTCCTTCAACAGGAACAAGGAGGTGATCGGATGCGAGCGAAGTTCTCTTCGTGGAAGCACCTGCTCTACACCGCAGCGGCTCTCGCTACGTTGGCGCTCGCGGCTGGTGCCAGGTTCAAGCCGAACTAGTGGCGAGGACCGACATCAGCCGGAAAGGAAGGGATCACATGCTTCGTAAGATCGCATACTCCCTCGGAGCCCTGGCGATGCTGGCCATGGCCGTGGGTGCAGGTTTCAAGCCCAACTAAGGTCCACTCAGCTCAGCCACGGGGCCCTCGGGGTCGTCGGTTCGCCGGCGAAGCCGAGGGCCTCGCGGCGTTTCGGCCTCCTCGCCGATCCGAGAACTCGACGAAAGACCTACCCGGCATGGACCCCTTCACGGACCGAGTCCAAGGAGATATCCGATGCGGGCCAAGCCCTTTGCCTGGAAGAACGTTCTCTACACCTTGGCGGTTCTTGGGCCTTGGCGCTTGCCGCCGGAGCCCGCTACAAGCCGCGCGAGACGAGCTTCAGACGCGGTCTCAGATTCCGATAGGACGCTATGAGGCTGATGGCGATCTGCATGACGGTCATCGTAGCCGTCGGGTACCTGATGGGTGGGCGGCTGCACAATGTCGGTGGTCTCCGACTGCGGTGGCCTGGCCTGGCCCTCGCGGGCCTATCGCTGCAGTTCGTCACTGGGCCCGGCTCAACCGTTCCCGTTGTCTGCCTGTATGCGTCGTTCGCACTGTTGATCGTCTTCACGACGATGAACATCCGTGTGTTCGGCTTCCCGCTGATCCTTGCCGGCGTGTTGTGCAATCTGCTGGTGATCGGGGTCAACGCCGGCATGCCCGTGTCTGCCGCCGCACTCGAGGCATCGGATCAGGGACAGTTCCTCGGCGACTTGCAGAACAACCCGTACCCGAAGCACCACCTCGCGACGGGCGACGACACCTTGCGATTCCTCGGCGATGTGATCCCGATCCCGCTGCCGATCGCGCAAGCGATCAGTTTCGGCGACATCTTGACCTACGCCGGCGTCGGCTTCGTGGTCGTCGGTGCGATGCGGACTCCCGCGCGACGCAGCGAGCTCGCGGAGGGTGAAGAGGGGATCGCGCATGCCCATGGATGAGCGCGAACTGCGCGACGTGATCGAGACGCACGCCGAAACACCGGCGGAGGAGTCGGCCGCCAGCCGTACGATGCTGCTTCGCCTGTATGAGCTCGTGGTCACCGTTCCGATCCTCGTATTCATCGGGATGGCGGCCTGGCGCGACCCGTCGGGATTCGCCGACTGGGAGATCCTCGTGTGGATCGCGGCCATCGCGATCGTGGACCTCATGCCCGTGCCCACCACGATGTCGAGCGTCGCGTTCAGCCTCAGCTTCCCGATCGAGTTGTCCGTCGCGCTGATCTATCCCGTGCCGATCGCGGCGCTGATCGCGCTCGTTGGCTCGACCGATCGACGCGAGTTCCACGGCGAGCTGCCGTTGCTCAAGGCGTTGTTCATCCGCGCGCAGATCGCGGGTGCGGTGATCTGCGAGAGCCTGGTGTTCAAGCGTTTCATCACGACGCAGGGCGATATCGCCACTGCGCGCACGATCGAGATCGTGTTCGCCGTCGTCTTGGCGTCGATGGTCGGCTATGCGGTGAACCTGACGTTCGTGGCGATCTACGGCTACTTCGCCAACAACGAGAACCCATGGGAGTTCGTGCGCAAGATCCACGTCGGGGTGTTCGGAGAGTTCGTGGTGAGCTACATGGCGCTCGCGCTGTTCAGCGTACTCGTCGTCCAGGGATACACGAAGCTGCGGGTCCTGTCGATCATCATCTTCCTTGCTCCGTTGCTGTTCGCGCGGCAGATGTTCCAGCGAACACACTCCCTGCAGCAGGCCACCGACGAACTCGCGGTCAGACAAGCTGAGAACGAATTTCAGGCGATGCACGATTCGCTGACGGGCATGCCGAACCGAACGTTCTTCCATCAGCGGCTGACGAAAGAGATAGAAGCGGCCAAGGCGACCGATGGCCGGCTGGCCGTCATGCTGATCGACCTCGATCACTTCAAGGAGATCAACGACACGCTCGGCCACCATTTCGGCGACTTGCTGCTGCAGGAGATCGGGCCGCGGATGTCCCGCGTGCTGCGAGACGTCGACTTGATGGCGCGACTGGGCGGCGACGAGTTCGGCATCGTGTTGCCCGATCTGCCCAACGAAGAGATCGCGCTGCGGGTAGCGGATCGGCTCATCGAGGAGCTCGAGAAGCCGGTGACCGTCGAGGGACTGGCACTCGACATCTCCGGATCCATCGGGATCGCTCTGTACCCGATGCAGGCGGAAGACGCGGAGACATTGCTGCGACGCGCCGACGTGGCGATGTACGCGGCGAAAGAGAACGGCGGCGGGTACGAGGTCTACGTCGACGAGCTGGACCGCTACAACCCGGCGCGCCTCACGCTGATCGGGCAGGTACGGCCCGCGTTGGAAAACGGCGAATTCGTCATGTATTACCAGCCGAAGGTTCGCCTCGTGGATGGCCGGGTCGCCGGCGCGGAGGCGCTGATCCGCTGGGAGCACCCCTCCCTCGGGCTCGTGCCCCCCGACGAGTTCATCCCGCTGGTGGAAAAGACGGTGCTGTTGCGCCCGCTGACGCAGTACGTGGCCGAAACCGTGCTCAAGCAGTGGCGCGAGTGGGCGGATCTGGGGATCCGGTTGCCGTTGTCGATCAACGTGTCGCCTCGATCGCTGCTCGACCAGGATCTCCCCGACCAGATCATGCGCATGCTGCGCGACTGGGACGTACCGCCGGCGTTCCTGCGGGTGGAGCTCACCGAGAGCTTCCTGATGGGGGATTCCGGGCGGTCGATCGCCGTGCTCGACGCCTTGGCCGGCGTTGGCGTCGGCTTGTCGATCGATGACTTCGGGACCGGCTATTCCTCGCTGTCGTATCTGAAACGCCTGCCGATCGAAGAGATCAAGGTCGACCGGTCGTTCGTGATGCAGATGCACGTGGACGCGAACGACTTCATGATCGTGCGGGCGACGGTGGACCTCGGCCGAAACCTCGGCCTGCGGGTGGTTGCAGAAGGGGTCGAAGACCTCGCGACGTTCGATCGACTGGCAGAGTTCGGCTGTGACGAGGCGCAGGGTTACTACATCTCCAAACCGATGTCGGCCGTGGAGTTCACACGCTGGCTGTCGGTGCGAAACCTCGACGCGCAGTCCCAGATCGAACCCGGCGAACGACGCAGCACTGACCCGCAGAACAAGCTGCACGCCGTGTAACGCCCGGTCCCCGGCGAACCTCCCGTAGACTTCCTCCCGATGCCCCGTCGCGCGCGACTGGGGCTTTCGCTGTTGCCCGAGGGAGGCTCGATGGGGCTGGAGGCCTGTGTACAGGCGCTGATCGGATCCGAGACGTTCGAGCGTCTCCTGCTCGATCGTGCCCGCCCGATCCAGGCTCGAACCGAAGCCGGCGATGCGTTCATCCTCGCGGGTCTTACGACCGCGCTCGAGGCTCCCATCCTGGCCGTCACCCCCGGCCCGCACGAAGCCGAAGCCCTCGTGGCCGACGTGTCGGCCTTCCTTCCCGATGGCGTCGTGATGCTGCCGGCGTGGGAGGCCCTGCCGTACGAATGGATCGCACCGACGCCGGAGGTGGCGGCCCGTCGAGCTGCGGCCGCCCGCCGGCTGCGATCTCCCGGGGGGCCGCTGGTCGTGGTGGCTCCGGCGCTTGCCGTCTTGCACGCGATGGCACCCACGACCGGGATGGCGGATCCGCTCGTCGTGACCCGCGGCACGCAGCACGCTCCCGACACGATGGCCGAACTCCTGGTGACGCTCGGGTACAGCCGGGTCGACGTCGTGGAGCACCGAGGCGAGTTCGCGGTGCGCGGTGGTGTGCTCGATGTCTTCGCCGCCGACCAACGTCGCCCCGTTCGATTGGAGTTTTGGGGAGACGAGATCGAGTCGATCCGCCGATTCGTGCCATCGACGCAGTTGTCCTCTGGTCATCTCGACACCACCGAGATCGGACCGGCGCGCGAGATGATCGTCGATGAGGCCGTCCGTGCGCGCGCCCGGGCCGCGGCTGCGGAAGCGACCGACGATCGCACGGCCGATCTGCTCGCGCGGATCGGGGAGGGTCTCACCCCCGACGGATCCGAATCGGCGGCCGCGTTCGTGTTCGATCATCTGGTCGCGCCGGCGGAGCTCATACCGACGGACGCCTGGGTCGTGTTGACGGAGGCTCGGCGCACCGTGTCGCGCGCGCATCAAGCGTTCGCGGATGCCGATGCGATGGCGGATGCCCTCGGGTGGACAGGCCCGCGCGTGGTCCGCTCACTCGACGAGGCGCTCGGTGATCGGGTGCAGCTGCATCTGTCCTCGTTCACGGAGGGCGCGGACCTACAGGTCCGTGGCTGGGGTGCGGCGGCGGGCAGCCCAGCCGAGCTCGCCCGTCAGTTGGAAGAGCTGCGTGGGCTCGACTACCGCATCGTCGTCACCGCGCACGGGCACGGCTCGCTCGAGCGCGCGCGCGAAGTGCTCGGCGAGCTGCCGGTCGAGGCTGTCGAAGCCCCGCTGGCGACCGGCTTCGTGTTCGGCCCCGGCAAGGTTGCAGTGATCACGGAAGAAGACCTGTTCGGCGCACGTCGCTACACGCGTGAGGCGCCTCGGTTCACGACCCGCCACAGCGACGGCGTGGCCGACGAACTCACCCCGGGCGACTTCGCCGTGCATCGGATCCACGGGGTTGGGCGCTACACGGGGATCGTGCACCGCGAGCTGGCCGGCGCTGAGCGCGACTATCTGGTGCTCGAGTACGACAAGAAGGACAAGCTCTACGTGCCGTCCGACGCCGTGGGCATGGTTGCGCGCTACATCGGTGGGGACGTGCCGCGTGTGCACCGCATGGGTGGCTCGGACTGGGCGCGCGCGACCGCGAAGGTCAAGCGCGCCGTTCGCGACATGGCGGGCGAGCTCGTACGTCTCTACACGGTCCGCATGTCGGTGCCGGGGCACTCGTTCGCACCCGATTCTCCCTGGCAGCGGGAGCTGGAAGATGCTTTCCCGTTCGAGGAGACCCCCGACCAACTTCGCGTGATCGACGACGTCAAGCTGGACATGGAGCGCCCCGTGCCGATGGACCGGCTGCTGTGCGGCGATGTCGGGTTCGGCAAGACCGAGGTCGCCGTACGGGCCGCATGCAAGGCGGTGATGGGTGGCAAGCAGGTGGCCGTGCTCGTGCCGACCACGCTGCTCGCAGAGCAACACTTCCTGACGTTTCGTGAGCGGTTCGCGCCCTACCCGGTGACGGTCAAGATGCTGTCGCGCTTCGTCGACGCGGACGATCAGGACATCACGATCGCCGATCTGGCCTCCGGCAAGGCCGACATCGTGATCGGCACGCACCGGCTGCTCGGAAAGGATGTCGTGTTCGCCGACCTCGGGTTGCTGGTGGTCGACGAGGAGCAGCGCTTCGGCGTGTCGCACAAGGAACGGCTCAAAGCGATGCGGGCGCACGTCGACGTGCTGACGATGACCGCCACCCCGATCCCGCGCACACTCGAGATGGCGCTTGCCGGGATCCGCCAGATGAGCACGATCGACACGCCGCCCGAAGACCGCCAACCGGTCCGTACGTTCGTCGGCTCGTTCGACGAAGACCTCGCGATCGGCGCGGTGCGGCGCGAGCTCCTGCGCGAAGGCCAGGTCTTCTGGGTGCACAACCGGGTCGCGACGATCGAGCGGCAGGTGGGCCGGCTGCGCCAGTTACTGCCCGACGCGCGCATCGTGGTCGCGCACGGTCAGATGGCGGAAGACCAGCTCGAGCGTCGGATGGTGCGGTTCTGGGAGCGCGAAGCCGACATCTTGGTGTGCACCACGATCATCGAAAGCGGTCTGGACGTTCCGAATGCGAACACGCTGATCGTCGATCGAGCCGACCTGCTCGGTTTGGCCCAGCTGTATCAGCTGCGCGGCCGGGTCGGTCGATCGTCGGAGCGCGCGTTCGCGTACTTCTTCTTCCCGGAGCATCGGGAGATGACGGAGGAGGCGCACCTGCGGCTCGCCACGATCTCCAAACATCAGGCCCTGGGCTCCGGGTTCAAGATCGCGCTTCGCGATCTGGAGATCCGCGGGGCGGGCAACATGCTCGGTGCCGAACAAAGTGGCCACATCGCTTCGGTCGGGTTCGACGCGTACGCGCGGATCCTGCAGGAGTCGGTGCATGAGCTGCAGGGAACGCCGATCGAACAGGAGCGCGAGCTGCGGATCGACCTGTCGGTCAAGGCATTCATCCCGCCGGGGTGGTTGGCGCAGGAGGCACTGCGCCTCGAGCTGTACCGGCGGATCGGCATGGCACCCGATCACGAGGCGCTCGCGATGATCCGCAACGAGACCGCGGACCGCTTCGGCGCGTTGCCAGATCCCGTGGAGGTGCTCTTCGCGATCGCGTCGCTGCGGCTGACGGCTCGCCGACTCGACGTCGAGGAGATCACCACGTACCGCGATCAGGTGCGCTGCAAACCCGTCACGCTGTCCGAGGTCGTGGAGCTCGGGCTTGGCGCCTTGATCAAGGGTGCGACGTTCGCCGAGGCGACCCGCACCTTGAACCTCGTGCCCGACCGTGTGTTCGGCGTGGATCTCGTTCGTTGGGTCGAGATGCGGCTGCGCCAAGCGGTGGGCGAGCCCGCCGAACCGGGGCTCCCGCCGCTGGACGTCGTTGGCACGCCTGCCTCGTAGACTGAATCGCGTGAATCCCTCCTATCGCTTCTTCTCGCGCGCCCTGATGGGCTCGATCGTGTCCCTGACCCTGCTTGCTTCCTGCTCGAAGTCTGACCCCGCGCCCGCGACCGTGAGCGGCTCCGACGTCACGACCGAGCAGCTCGCGACGACCGCCGCCGTGTTCAGCAGCATCGCGTCGCTCCAGCAGACGCCCTGCGGCCAGCCCGACGGTGCGACCGACACGCAAGAGGCCGCGTGCAACCGGTTCTCGTTGGGCGCGATGATCTTGTTCCGGCTGGCCGATACCTACGCACAGGCCAACGGCGTGACCGTGGACGACGCCGAGGTTCAAAAGACGCTCGAGGGCTTCCAGAAGAACGTGGGCGCCGACGCCTTGTCGACACAGCTGGCGGCCAACAGCGTGACGATCGACGATGTGCGCGAGTTGGTGCGACTGTCGTTGATCCAGGACGCGGTCGCAAAGGCCGTCGTGGCCGACAAGCTCGGCGACGCGGAGTTGCGGACACGCTACGAGGCTTCGATCGGCGACTACACGACGTTGCACGTGGATCACATCCTGGTCGACTCCGAAGCCAAGGCGCAGGCGATCTATGACCGTGTGAGCGCACCTGGCACCACGCTCGCCGACTTCCAATCGATCGCCAAGCAGGAGTCCACCGACCCGAACGCACCGCAGGACGGCGGTGAGCTCACGCTGCCGGCCGGCCAGCTCGTGCCGGAGTTCGCCGACGCGGCCTTAGCGCTCGTGCCGGGTGAGATCTCACAGCCGGTGCAGACCCAGTACGGGTGGCACGTGATCTGGAAGATCGACGAGCAGGTCACCCCGTTCGCACAGGCCCGCGACCAGATCCTGCAGGCGGCGCAGGTGCAGGTGTTCGGCGATTGGGTGCGTGAGCAAGATGCTGCCGGACAGATCGAGGTCGATCCGAGCTTCGGGCGCTTCGACGACCAGCAGCTGCTGGTGGTGCGGATCGACAGCACCGATCCGAGCGCAACCGCCTCGGCCTCGACCGAACCGGTCAACGGGGTGCCGTCCTCGCCGTGACCGACCAGCCCATCGCCGGTATCCCCGATGGGCCGGTTCCCGCGTCGCAAGGTGGGCAGCGCCTGCTGGATCTGATCCGGGTGCAAGCGCGCCTGCGTGCTCCCGATGGTTGTCCCTGGGATCAACAGCAGACCCATCGCACGCTCGCCAAGCACCTGTTGGAAGAAACGCACGAACTGCTCGCCTCGATCGATGCCGACGACGACGCGGGCATCCGCGACGAGCTCGGCGACCTGTTGCTGCAGGTGACGTTCCATGCCGAGATCGCGGCCGGGGACGGTCGCTGGGACATCGACGACGTGGCGGCGGGGCTCGTCGCCAAGCTGGTGCACCGCCACCCGCACGTGTTCGGCGATGTCGACGTCGCCGATGCCGACGAGGTCTTGGTCAATTGGGAGAAGTTGAAGGCCGAGGAGACCGGCGGGCGTCGGGAGCTCGACGAGGACATCCCGGCGTCGCTGCCCGCCCTCGCGCGAGCCGCGAAGGTGCAACGCCGCGCCGCGGGCTGGGGCTTCGCGTGGCGCAGTTGCGATCAGGCGCTTGCGAAGCTTCGCGAGGAGGTCGACGAGCTCGCCGCCGTGAGCGAGGACCCCGCCGAGGCTGAGGCGGAGCTCGGCGATGTCCTGCTCGCGGTCGTCGGTCTGGCACACACGCTCGGCATCGACGCGGAGTCTGCCTTGCGACGAGCCACGACGACGTTCGCCGGCAGGGCCGAGCGAACCTTGGCGCTTGCCTCGAGGCGGGGGCTCGATCCGGCGACGCTGTCAGACGACGAGTTGCTCGCGCTCTACCGCGAGGCTCGTTCGTAAACGCGGAGATCCCATACCAATCGGTGTCGTTCCCGCGTTCGGGGGCGGAAGCCCGCGGCACGCACGCGCTCGTCGAGCTCGCCGAGGTCGTGGATGAACACCCGGAACCCCCGATACTTCTTCGCCCGGAGCCGGTACCACACGTTGCCGAGCCAACCGAACGCACGGTTGTACATACCGAGCGGTCCGCGGTCGACGGGAGCCGTGATCGCGAAGATGGTGCCGGTGACCCCGAGGGCGTTCGCGAGCAACGCCTCGATCGAGGGATAGCAGCACACGACCCGGTTGAGCACCACGACGTCGGAGTCCGGCAGCGCAACCTGCGAGCCGTCACCGACCGCGAACGTCGCTCGCTCGGCGAGCCCCCGTTCCAGCGCCAACGCCTGGGCGTTCGCGATGGCCCCGGACCCGAGATCGAAGCCCGACGCCGACCGCGCGCCGTGCGCCAGGGTCGCGAGGGCGAGATCGCCGGTGCCACACCCGATATCGAGCACCGTGCGATCGGTGAGGCCGGCATCGTCGAGGGCGACGAGCAACGCGGTGGTGATCGGGGCCGAGGTCTCTTTCGTTTTCGCCCGTTTCGCGTTGTGCGAGGCCCACTCGTCGAAGCAGCACGGCGGGATGTCGTCATGGGGCATGCAGTCAGTGTCGTTGCTGCGTGCCGGCTCGTCCAGTCCCCGCCGATCGAGTGCGCCCGCCTGCGCGGTGAGGCGGTGCCTGTCGGGTACCATCGCCCAGCGATGGCTTCGATCGCCGACGTTCACGCGCGCCAGATCCTCGATTCCCGTGGCAACCCCGCGGTGGAGGTCGACGTGTTTTGCGACGACGGTGCGTTCGGTCGCGCATCGGTGCCAAGCGGCGCCTCCACCGGCGAGCACGAGGCGCGCGAGCTGCGCGACGGCGATGCCGCGCGTTATCGCGGCAACGGTGTGCTGCAGGCCGTCGCCAACGTCAACGGGACGATCGCCACGGCGATCGCGGGGGCGGACGTCTGCGATCAACGAGGCATCGACCGCACGCTGATCGATCTCGATGGCACCACCAACAAGGACGCTCTCGGCGCCAATGCGATCTTGGGTGTGTCGCTCGCCGTCGCGCACGCGGCCGCCGACAGCACGGGTCAGTCGCTGTACCGCTACCTCGGGGGCCCCAACGCGCACGTGCTGCCGACCCCCATGATGAATGTGATCAACGGCGGGGCGCACGCCGACAACGAGCTGGAGCTCCAGGAGTTCATGTTGATGCCCGTCGGTGCCGCTACGTTCTCCGAGGGGTTGCGGTGGGGAACGGAGTGCTTCCACGCGTTGCATGCGCTGCTGCGGGACAAGGGGCTCCCCACGGCCGTGGGCGACGAGGGCGGGTTCGCGCCGCCGCTGTCCACCGGCGCGGAGGCGTGTGAGCTGTTGTTGCAGGCGATCGAGATCGTCGGCCTCGAGCCCGGCGTCGAGATGGCGATCGCGCTTGACCCGGCGACCAGCGAGTTCTACCGCGACGGCGTCTACCGGTTGGAGGGCAGCGAGCGCAGCTCCGAGGACATGATCGCGTATTGGATCTCCCTGCTGGAGCGCTTCCCGATCGTCTCTCTGGAAGACGCGTGCGCGGAGGACGACTGGGACGGCTGGGCCGCGATCACCCGCGAGCTCGGCGATCGGGTGCAGCTGGTAGGCGACGATCTGTTCGTGACGAACACCGAGCGCCTGGAACGCGGCATCCGCGACGCGTCGGCGAACGCGATCTTGATCAAGGTCAACCAGATCGGCTCGCTGAGCGAGACACGAGATGCGATCGAGGTCGCACAGCGCGCCCGCTTCGGCGTCGTGATCAGCCATCGCAGCGGTGAGACGGAGGACACGACGATCGCCGACCTCGCGGTCGCGACCGACGCAGGTCAGATCAAGACCGGCGCTCCCAGCCGCGGCGAGCGCACCGCCAAGTACAACCAGCTGCTGCGGATCGAAGAGGAGCTCGGCGACAACGCGCGGTTCGCGGGTTCGTCGTGGCTGGCAGGGCGACCACCGGGAGGTGGGGGCGCGCCATGAGCGCACGGGCCACGGCGACTTCCCCCGCCGCAGCCCAGGGGAAGAACACCAAGCAGCCCGCGAAGTCGGGGATGCGCCTGACGCCGCGAGCCTCGATCATCGCCTTCGTCGTGTTCATCGCCGCGATCTTCGCGGTGGCGCCCGCCCGGGCATATCTGGAGCAGCGGGCCGAACGCCAGCACCTCACCCAGCAGGTGACGGAGCTCCAGCAGCGCAACGCGGCCCTGCAGCAGCGGCTGGAGGACCTCAACGATCCAACCGAGCTGGAGCGTTTGGCTCGCGAGTGCCTCGGCATGGTCAGGCCCGGCGAGATCGCGTTCGTGCCGATCCATCGGGGAGAGGCGCCGAAGCCACCCGTGTGTGACTAGCTCACGGCCGGCGCGAATCGCAGCTCGACCACCTCGCACACCCACTCGTACCCGATGCGCCGATAGATCTTGTTCGATGTCGGGTTCGCGAGGTCGGTGTGCAGGTAGCACGCGCGTGCGCCTGCGGCGAGCGCGTCGTCGCTCACGTGCGCGACCAGGGCGCTGGCGTACCCGTTCCCCCGTTGGGGCGGCGGCGTGTACACGGGCCCGACGCGAGCGCCATCAGGCGGCGCCGGGCTGACGCCGGTCATCGACACCACACGTCCGTCGATCTCCCACAGCCAGTAGCCACCGTCGTCGACGAGCTGGCTCATCCGGCGAAACTGCGTCTCGGGATCGCGGATGAAGTGCGGCGCAGCCTCGTTGAGGAAGTCGTCCTGCCACGCGACAAGCATCGTGAGATCGATCGAGGTCGCGCGGCGAGCGTTCCCGCCGGCCTTCGTCGGCCGAACGGCCGTGAGTTCGTAGATACCCTGGCGAGTTCCGGGGTTGACCGCGCCGCCGTGACGCGCGGTCCACGACAGGGCGAACGCTTGCGCGTCCTCGACACCGCCGAGCACTCCCGGGACCAGGACGCCTTCGCCGGCAACAGCGGCCGCGAGTGCCTCGACGGCGCCCGCCACCGTCGGTCGGGCCAACACGACATCGTGTGGCGGCGTCTGCA
>JANMPG010000038.1:0-31856 GCA_031369745.1 Actinomycetes bacterium | reverse complement strand
CGACATCGTCAACGATGTCGAAGGGGCTCGGGCCGCTGGCCTGACCGGGATCCTCGTGCGCACGGGCAAGTACCACGAGGGCGACCTCGCGAAGGGTTCGCCCGATGTCGTGCTGGATTCGCTCGCCGACGTGCCGGCGTGGCTCGACATCGGCTAGCTACACTCCCGGCGCCATGCCAAAGGTGCACGAGTCCATCGGGTATTTCGTCCTCGCGGTCTTCACCGTGGGATGGGTGTGGGGCGTCGGCGCACTCGTCCTTCGCCGCGATCCGGGGGAGCGATTCTGGACCTGGCTGACGCTCGCCCAAGTGGTCGCGGGGGTCCAGGCTCTCGTTGGCATCGTGTTGCTGTTGATGGGTCTTCGCCCCAGCTCATCGCTGCATCTCGTATACGGGTTCGGCCCCTTGGTCATCTTGGGCGTCGCGCACTTGATGTCGCGCGAGATCTCGCGAGGCCAGGTGGGGCGAGGACAGCGGTGGGCGCAGCCCTGGGTGGTCTTCACGGCGGCGGCGTTCATCTGCTTCGGGTTGTCGATGCGGGCGTTGATGACCGGCCTTGCCATCGGCTGAGCGACCTCGCGATAGGCTCGCGTCCGTGCCGAAGCCGCTGAAGGTGCTCGTGTGGGTGGCCGTGTTCGGCGCATGCGTCGGGGCCGGCGCCTACATGGCGTCGCGATCCGATCCGTTCCCACCGGGCGTGACCGACCCCGGGGAGCGCCCGAGCGTGACCCCTACGCACACGCCCCCGAGCCCGGCCGTGTGGACCTTGACGATGGACAGTGCGACCCGACACACGCTGCACGTGGGTGGCTCGTGTCGCAGCGACTGGCAGATCGAGGGAAGTATCACGATCCAGCCCAAGGGAACGACAGCGGGCCATGCCACGGCTCGCCTGCAGGGACCCGTGAGCTGCGACTTCCCGCAGTCGCAGGTGCAGACCAAGGCGATCGAGCTGGTGCTCACCGGCACACTGGTCGGAAACGGGCTTCGCCTGGCGTTGTCCGAAGCGGGCCGCAGTCCCGTCGGCTCGCAAGATCTTGGCGGGTTCACGAACACCCTGTCGTTGATCCGCCCCACGTTCCAACTCTCGGGCGGGTCCGATGCCGCCCGGGCCTCTGTCAACGCCGCCCGTCCCGACGGCGACCTCGGAACGTATCGGTCCGACAGTCATATCCGGCTTTCGTTGCAGTGAACGGAACCCCGGAAAGTGTGCCGAAGAACAACTAGCCAGTTGGCTTTGGTTTGCGCATGATTGCGGCGGATGAACGACCAAAGCCTTGAGCGAGCCAACGCGTTCCTTGCTGCCGTGGCGCGGCGGGTTGCGCTCGGAGAGATATTGACCGAGACGCCCGCGGAGATCGGCCGGGACCTCGATCTGCCCGACCCGTTGTCGACCGCACGGGCGGTTCGAGCGTTGATCGCCCGCCGCAGGCTCGAGCCGGCGAACGGCTCATATCGGCTGCTCGACGCCCGGCCGCTGGATCCCGGCGAGCGGGAGTCGATCGGGCGTCGCCCTCGGCGCAAGTCGGTCGCCACGGGTCGTGGGCCCGTCGGGGGCACGAGCGCCGACAGCGTCGCCTTCTCGGATCTGGGTCGCGCGGTCGTGGACAAGCTGGTCGGGCTTGGCCGTGAGAACGCGGATCTGCGGGTGGAGGTTCGCCAGCTTCGCGAAGACGCTCGCGAAGCGCGGGCGGCCAAGGACGAGGCAGAACGTCGTGCACGCTCGCTCGGCGATCGGGTCCGCGAGTCGGATGCCCGAGCGGAGATGGCGGAGTCGAACCTGCGGTCGCTGCTCGCGTCCGCGCGCACCGGGCCCGGTTCGGGCAAGTCCGACGCGCCGGTCGGCGATGCCGAGATGGCGGCGATCTTAGGGGTGCTGCGGGGCGAGGAGGATGCCGAGGACCCGGTGGCGCCCGAGGTTTCCCCTACGGGAGCTGGTTGAGCTCTACGAGGTGACAGGCCGCGAAGTTCTCTTCGCCGGTGGGCGATAACTGCAGGTCCTCGCCGGTGCAGCGCCCCTCGATCCCGAGTTCCCTGGCTCGACCCGATGCCACGGTCGGACACCGTGGATGGAATCTGCACCCGGGCGGGATCCTGGTCGGGTCGGGCGGCTCGCCCTGCAAGATCGGGCGGTTCACACCGCCGGCTTCGGGGACGACGTCGAGGAGCGCCCGCGTGTAGGGATGCCGCGGGCGCTGGAGCACCAACTCCGTGGGCCCGATCTCCACGACACGGCCCAGATACATCACGGCGACCCGATCCGACACGGTCCACGCGAGTCCCAGATCGTGCGTGACGATCAAGATCGAGATCTTCAACTCGTCGCGCAGTTTCAGCAGCAGCGCCAAGATCTCGCCACGAACCGATGCGTCGAGGTTCGACACCGGCTCGTCGGCCACGATGATCTTCGGATCCAAAGCGAGGGCCGACGCGATCACGATCCGCTGCCGTTGGCCGCCGGACAGTTCGTGGGGGTAGAGCATGACGAACCGCTCCGGGGGGCGCATGCCCGCTCGTGAGAGGGCGCGCGCAACCAGTTGTTCCTCGGTCTCGCCGTTCGGACCCTGCGTGATGCCGTGGATCCGCAATCCTTCCGCCACGATCTCGTAGATCGTCGAGCGAGGGTTCAGCGAACCGGTCGGATCTTGGAACACCATCTGGACCTGACGGCGATAGGGGCGGAGCGCGCGGGTCGAGGTCGGCAGGGGCTCGCCCTGGAACAGGATCTGTCCCGCATCGGGCGTGAGCAGTCCCATGATGGCGCGGGCGGTCGTGGTCTTGCCACACCCGGATTCACCGGCGAGCGCCAGCACTTCGCCCTCGTGCAAGGTGAGCGAGACGCCGTCGACGGCCTTGGCGTCGGGCGCCTTGTGCCCGCGCAGGCCCGCGATCAGGCCGACGCGCCCCTTGAAGTTGACCTCGAGGTCCCTGACCTCGACGACCGGTGGCCCGAGCTCGAGCGGCTTGCTCTCGATCTGGGTTTCACTCATCTGGGCATGCCCTCAAGTGCCGGCGCTCCCGACGCGTGGACACACGCCGCGTGGCTGTTTGCGCCGGAGACCCACAGTGCAGGTTCGATCCGATCGCAGACACCCTCGACCACCTCAGCGCAGCGGGGGTGGAACGGGCAGCCGGGCGGCACGTTCTGCGGATCCGGCGGATCGCCGCCGAGCCCGCTGGGCTTACCGCGAAAGCGCATGTCGCCGATCTCCGGGAAGGCCGCCGCAAGTGCCTTGGTGTACGGGTGCGTGGCGCTATGGAAGACGAGTTCTGCGGGCCCGTCCTCGATGATCTTGCCCGCGTACATGATCGCCAGCCGGTCCGAAACCTCGACGAGTACCGATAGATCGTGCGTGATGAATACCATCGACAAACCGAGGTCGCGTTGCAGCTCCTTCAGCAGCTTCAGGACCTGTGCTTGGACCATGACATCCAGGGCCGTCGTGGGCTCGTCCGCGATCACCAGGGACGGGTTGCACGCCAGTGCCATCGCGATCATCACGCGCTGCTTCTGACCGCCGGAGAGCTCGTGCGGGTAGTCGTCGATGCGGCGCGACGGAAGGCCGACCTGCTCCAGCAGCGCGCCGACCCGAACCTTGGCCTCGCGCTCGTTGGCCTGGCCGTGCACGATGATGGCCTCCGCGATCTGCTCGCCGACCCGTCGAACGGGATTCAAGGAGTGCATCGCGCCCTGGAAGATGATCGAGGCGCCGGCCCACCGCACCGCGCGGAGCTTCGCCGCGGACATCTTCAGCACGTCTTCGCCGTTGAGCAAGATCTCGCCCTCGGTCTTGGTGCCGGCAGGCAGCAGCCGCAGGATCGCCGCCGCGATGGTGGACTTGCCGCATCCCGATTCGCCGGCGAGGCCCACGACCTCGCCCGTGCCGACGGTCAGGTCGACGCCACGAACCGCGGGAACGCCGCCACCCTGCGTGTGGTAGGTCACGCGCAGGTCGCGCAGCTCCAGGACGTTGCTCATCGCTCGCGGAGCCTCGGGTTGAGGATCTCGTCGAGCGCATACCCACACAGCGTCACGGACAACGCGACCAGCACGATCGCGATCCCCGGCGGCAGGAACCACCACCAGTAGCCTGCCGTCAGCGAACCGGCGGAGTACGACTCTTCCAGTATCACGCCCCATGACACGGTGTTTTGCGGGCCGAGTCCGAGGAACGACAGCGCCGCTTCGGACAAGATGGCGATCGCGACCATCAACACGGTGTTCGCGTAGATGACCGGCATGACGTTGGGCAGGATGTGACGGGTCACGAGGTGCCAGTTGCCCGACCCGAGGGCCCTGGATCGCTCGACGTAGGTACGTTCCTTGACGGACAGGGTCTGGGCACGCACGAGTCGGGCCGTGCCCGCCCATGACGTGATCGCGATCACGAGGATGAGGTTGCCCAGCTGCGGCAGGTGGAAGGGGTTGACGGTCGCGATGACGATCGCGAGGACGATCCACGGCAGGACGAGGAACCAGTTCGTGATGGCGCTCAAGATGGTGTCGATCCGTCCCCCGTAGTACCCCGCCGCGATGCCCATCGACGAGCCGATCAGCATGGCGCCAACCGTCGCAGTGAAGCCGATCAGCAAAGAGATCCTCGAGCCGAACACGACCATGCCCAGGACGCTTCGACCGAAGGTGTCGGTTCCCAGTGGGTACTGCAGGCTCGGCGGGTGCAGGATCGGGCCGGTCGCCGTCGCGGGGTAGATCTCGGGCAGGTTCACGATGTAGGGGGCGGTCAAGGCCAGCAAGACGAAGAATCCCAGGATCACGAGACCGACCATGCCCTGGCGGCTCTTGCGGAAGGTCTTCCAATACCCGGACATGGATCGGCGCCGACGCGCCCAGGCGATCTTTCGTGCGCTGTCCGGCACGGGCAGCGCCTGGCCATCGGTCACCGGCGCGCTCAGCTCCGGGTCGCTCATGAGTCGTTCGGGCATCTTGGACATGTCAGGACTCCCGGATCCTCGGGTCCATGTAGCTGTACAGGACGTCTGCGACCAGGTTGAAGAAGATGACCGCCGCACTCGACAACAGGAAGATCCCCTGGATCAACGGATAGTCCAGATTGTTGATCGCATCATATTCCAGTTGCCCGATCCCGGGCCAGGAGAACACGACCTCGATGAGGATCGCGCCTCCGAGCACGAAGCCGAAACTCAGGAAGATCAACGTGAAGGTGGGCAGGAACGCATTGGGTACCGCGTGCCGCTTGCGAACCTCGCGGTCGGGGATCCCCTTGGCGCGAGCGGTCAACACGAAGTCGTCGTTCTTCACCTCGATGAGAGACGAGCGCATGATGATGGCGTACTCGCCGAAGTACCCAAGGGTCAGCGTGAGCACCGGCAGGAACAAGTGGTTCGCCCAATCCGCGAGTCGCTGGATCGCCGTGGCGTCGCCGGGCGTTTGCCATTGACCGGTGGGGAACCATCCGAGGATCGAGCCGAACACGACGATCAATACCATGCCGAGCCACGCCTCCGACATCGACCAGAACACCTGGGATGTGAACAGCGACGATGTATCGAACGTGCTTCCGCGTTTCCAGCCCCCCTTGATGCCGACCCAGATGCCGAGCAAGGTGGCGAACAGCGTGCCGAGGGAAAGCAGCGCGATCGTCGCGGGGAGTCGAGCCTTGATCTCCCCCCACACATCGCGACCCGACAGGATGGATCGACCGAGGTTCAGCGCCGCCGTCTGCTTGAGGTACGTCACGTATTGCGTCGGAAGTGGCTGATCGAGGCCAAGGTTGTGACGCAGCTCGGCGACGTCGTCTCGACTGAGCTTCTGGCTCCGGGTGAGTTGCGCCACCGGATCGCTTGGTAGCACCCGGAACATCACGAAGTTGAACGTCAGGACGAACAGCAGGGTGAGCAGCGCGTATGCCGTCTTCTTGAAGAAGTAGCGACGCGCTCCCACCCTGTTGTCCGATCCCTTCTATCCGATCCGAGGCCCTACCTTACGCGAGCTCCTCGTCATCCTTCGTCGTGCGTCGACGCGTCACCATCACGACGATCACGACCACCGCGATGGTGGCGATGATCGCCAGCCACACCCACACGGGCAGGCCTGGTGATGCCGTGTCGGCCGCGCCGCTGACGAGCTCGAGGTTGAACAGCGACTTGTCGTTCCAACCGAACAACAGGTCGCCGTTGTCAACCGCCGGGCTCGGCAGGTACCCCGTGAAGCGATCGGTTCGATACGCCTGCAGGTCACCCCAGTAGTTGAGCACCATCGTCGGCACTTCCTCGGCGATGATCAGCTGCATCTCCTCGATGGTGGCCTGTCGATCGGTGCGGTTCAGCTGCGTTTGCTGCAGCTTGTACAGGTCGTCGTATTTCGGGTTGGAGTAGCACCCATCGCTCCATCCGCCGCACTGTTCGCTCGTGAACACGGAGACCATGAAGTCCGGGTCCGGATCCGGGCACCAGTCCCAAACGTAGGCGTCGAACTCGCCGGTGCCCCACACGACGTTCGCCAGGTCCGTGTCACCGGTCGTGAAGTGCACGCTGACGCCGACGTCGCCGAAGTACCCCTCGATCAGCTTGCCGGTATCGACCGACCCAGAGACGTCGTTGATCGTCAGCAGGTCGAGGTCGAGGTTCTGACCCGTGTTCGGGTCCTCGCGGATCCCGTCACCGTTCGTATCGACCACGTTGATCGAATCGAGCATCTGCTTGGCCTGCTCGGGGTCGTAGTCGAAGCGCAGCTCCGGAGGGATGTCCGCAAGCCAGGCACCGTTCACGCCCGGCATGAGGATGCTGTATCCCAGGGTGGAGGTGTCTTGGTAGACCTTCCTGACGATCTCGCCGCGATCGATCGAGTAGGCCATCGCCTGGCGGAACGTGATGTCGTGGATGATCGGTGCCGGGTTGGCCTTGTCGCTTTGCCCGCCGAAGTTCCACGCGATGTTGCCCCAGCAACCCCCGTCCGCCACATGCGTGGCGATGTTCGGCTGTCCCTTGACCGAGTTGAACAGCGTGGGCTTCATGCCGTCGACGAAATCGACCTCGCCGGTCTTGAGCGCCGCCGTGAGGGCCTCCTGGTTGGAGTAGATACGCAGGATGACTTCCGTCACGGACTTGGGCTGGCCGTTCCAGTAGTCGGGGCGCACTTCGAAGCGCAGGAACTCACCCTGCCGGTACTCAGCGAGCACGAACGGTCCCGAGCCGATCGGATCCGTGTTCTCGAACTCCTTGGCCGCCTTCTTCGTCTCGCCGGGGTCACCGGGAACGACGAACTGCTCCCACACGTGCTTCGGGATGATCGGGATGTAGGCGGGGACGTTCGGTGCGAACGTCGGCTCCTCCGCCGTCCACAGGACCGTTGTGGGGTCGACCACCGTGAAGGTGGGGTTGAACGGCAGGTAGTCCTTGTAGTACGGCATGTTGTTGTCGACGATGAACGAGAAGGAGAACGCAACGTCTTCCGCGGTCACGGGCGTGCCGTCGTTGAAGGTGGCGTCGTCGCGGACCTTGAGCGTCCACTCCGTTGAGTCCTCGTTCGGGGTCCACGACTCGACGATGGCCGGAGCCGGCGTCAGATCGTCGCCGTAGCCGAACGCGATGTCGTACACGTAGGTCAGGTAGGTGTAGTCGGGCCCGCAACACAGGTTGTAGGGGTTCAGGCTGGTGACGTCCGAGTCGACGCCGATCGTCAACGTGACCTTGTCGCCGCTTGTCGACGCATCCGTCCCTGCGGCCGGGGTCGTGCTCTGCGCGAGGGCGGAGCCCCCCACGAGCATCGCCGCCAGCGTCCCCACCACAACGATGAGGCCTACACGGTGTGTCTTTGTCACAACATGCCTCCTTTTTCCACTCTCTATCCTGAGTCTTACGACACAGACTCCACGCCGGGCTCTCTCACGATGAGCGAGCACGCGTCGGCGTCCAACTTCGCGGTGACCCCGAGAGGTACCGTGGCCAGGTGTTTCCCATGCCCCAGCGGCAGCTTGTAGAGCACGGGGATTCCCAGCGGGGCCAGGCAGCGTTCCAAGACATCCTCGATCGAACGGGTCCGTGGGGCTTCGGGTCGCTCCTCGCTCCAGTCGCAACCCTTCATCTCACCTACGACGACACCCGCCAGGTTGGCGAGCTTGCCGGCAAGGGCGAGCTGGTGCAGGTGGACCTCGATGATGTACGTCGGGGTGTCGACCTCCTCGATCAGCAAGATCGCCCCGTCGAACACCGGATCCCACGGCGTGCCGATCAGGTGCACGAAGGTGAAGAGGTTGCCCCCCACCAGGGGCGCCTCGACGCAGCCGCCCACGATCGCGCGGACGTACGGGTCCTCGGGGTCTCGTGGGACCTCGCCGGCGCCGAGACCTTTGAATGCGGCCAGAGCGGAGTCCCAGGTGAAGGGTTTGCGCTCGGGGATGCCCATCGATCCGAAGCCCGGTCCGTGCAACGTCGCGAGGCCGGATGACTGCCGCAACGCGATGTGCAGGTTCGTGATGTCCGAATACCCCATCAACGCCTTCGGGTTCGCCGCGATCAGGTCGTAGTCGAGGAACGGCAGGATCTCGATCGCGCCGGTGCCTCCCCACAACACCTGGATCACGTCGACCTCCGGGTCGGCGAACAGTGAGTTCAAGTCCTCGGCACGCTTTTCCGGCGGGCCCGCGACGTAGTCATCTTGTGCCCAGACCGAGTCGGCGAGCTTCACGCGGTAGCCCCTGGCCTGCCACCAGGCCAGCGGGCGTTCGATGTCGCTGCGGTTGAAGTACGGACCGGACGGCGCCATGACCCCGATCGTGCCGCCGTCGGGCAACGGCTTGCCGAACCGGGTCGCTGCAACGGTGGTCACGACCGGTTGTCCTCCAACGAGAGGGTCGGTTCGAGCCTACGCCGTGAGACCGCTTGCGGGCGAGGTGCAACCCCCGCTCTCGAACCGAATGTCGTTCGGCGCAACTCGCCCATGTCCGTAGAGATTGTCCCTCCCGCTCCCGCGTGCCGTGATCCGTCCGGAACCACACGCTCGTAGGCGCGCATTATCCAGATATCGAGCCGGAAACGCTAGTCCTTTCTTCCTGGCCCGTCGGTACGTGTTCATGCGGGCGCGCGGTCCGAGACGACCTTGGCGAATCGGCGGAAGACCTCGGCCCCTTTCGCCTCGTGTGCGCCCTGGTGCGTGTCGGCCTCTGTTTCGATCTGCGCTCGCGACTTGCCCCAGTCGCGCTCCATCGTGCCGGCCACTTCGTCGACCCACAGATCGATCTCGGGGCGGTCGATCTCGAAGTGGAACTGCGTGGCCCACGTGGCCTCGCCGAGGCGATAGGCCTGGTTTGCCACGCCGTCGCCGGCGGCGAGCAAGGAGGCACCGACCGGCAGATCGAACGTGTCCATATGCCATTCGAAGACCATGTCCCCGTCCTCGTAGTGACCCAGGACAGGGTCTTGGAGCGCCGCCGCCGTCGGGCGAAGCGGCACGTAGCCGATCTCCCGCACGGGCGCCTTCACGATCGGGGACCCGAGCGTCCAGGCCAACACCTGTGCGCCGAAACAGATCCCGAGGAACGGGGTTCCTCGCTCGAGCGCGTCCTCGGTTATCTCGCGCAGGGCGTGGATGAAGGGCTGCTCGTCGGCGTGCTCGACGTTGAACGACGAACCGAACATGACCACGCCGCCGATGTCGTCGAGCGAGGGCGCGGGGGCGCCGGTGATGGCATCCCAGACCCGAAGCTCGACGCCCGTGTCGGCGATCGCGGCTCGCCCCACCCCGAAGGTCTCGAACTCGTCCGCCCGTACGAACAGGACCGTGTCCATAGTAAGGAGTGTATGCGGGCTACGTCCCTGCCGGGCCCGATATGGATTCGGCGAGCAACGTGGCGACGTCGGCGACGCGCATGTCCGACCCGGCAGCCTTGGCGGCGTCGTCAAGCATCACGAAGCAGTACGGGCAGGCCACCGCGAGTGTGTCGGCGCCGGTGCCGGCGGCCTCGGCGAAGCGGGTGTCGTTGATCCGCGCGTCGCCGCCTTCTTCCATCCACATGCGCGCGCCGCCGGCGCCGCAGCAAAACGAGCGTTCGCGCGCTCGCTCCATCTCGGTGGCGTTCAGGCCCGTCGCGCCGAGCACGTCGCGCGGCGCGTCGAAGTTGCCGTTGTGTCGACCGAGGTAACACGCGTCGTGGTAGGTGACCGTGCCGCTTGCCCCCGATGTGGTCACGAGGCGCTTGTTGGCGAGCAGGTGCGTCAACAGCTCGGTGTGATGCACGACCTCGAGTTTGGCGCCGTAGTCGGGGTACTCGTTGGCAAGTGTGTTGAAGCAGTGGGCGCACGTCGCGACGACCTTGCGCACGCCCGCCTCGGCGAACGTGGCCACGTTCTGCTCCGCGAGGCCCTGGAAGAGGTATTCGTGGCCCATGCGCCTGGCCGGGTCGCCGGTACATCGCTCACGCGAGCCGAGCACGGCCCATTCGATACCCGCCGCGTTCAGCAGCCGCGCGACCGACTGCGTCGTCTTCTTGGCCCGATCGTCGAACGCCCCGGCGCAGCCGACCCAGAACAGGTACTCGGGCGCTTGCTCGCCGGGCTGCAGCACGCGCACCGGGATGTCGCCGATCCACTCGGTGCGAGCGGCCGCAGGCTGGCCCCACGGGTTCTCGCTCGGACCTTCGATGCCGCGAAGCATCGTGCCCGCCTCGGTGGGGAAGCGCGACTCCGCCATGACCAGGTTTCGGCGCAGGTCCACGATCGTGTCGACGTGCTCGATGTCGACGGGGCATTCCTGGACGCAGGCGCCGCACGTCACGCAGTCCCACACGACTTCGTCGGTGACTGCGTTGGGCACCAACGGCTGCAGCTCGATCGTGCCGGCTGCCATCGCCGCAGGGTCGATGCCCGCCACGTGGTCGCGCAGGTTCATGATCAGCAACTTCGGCGACAACGGTTTACCGGTGTTCCACGCCGGGCAGACCTCCTGGCAGCGCCCGCACTCGGTGCAGCTGTACAGGTCGAGGAGCTGCTTCTTCGACAGGTCCTTGGCGGTCGCGACGCCGAAGCGCATGTCCTCTTCGGGTCCTTCCAGGTCGATGCGCTCGGGCGTGAGGTGCCCGCCCGGGCCATTCTTCGCGAAGAACACGTTGGGTGCGGCGGTGATGATGTGCAGGTGCTTGGACTTCGGCAGGTAGGTCAGGAACCCGAGCACGATCAGTACGTGCGCCCACACGAAGACGCGCTCCAGCGCCTCGGTGGGTTGACCCGTGCCGAACAGGTTCGACAGCGCGTTCGAGATCGGGGCCGCGTTCGGGTGGGCGAAGTCGCCGAGCGCGATCTGCGTCGCGTTCCACAGCAGCAGCGTCGCGACGATCGTCAAGATCGTGAGGAGGATCTTGTCGGCCTCTGCCATGTGCGAGCCACGGAACCGGTCAGGGCGCTGCACCTTTCGGATGTAGAACGCGATGGCGACGCCGACCGCGACCAGTGTGGCGAACACCTCCACCATGAAGATGAACCACGGTGCGTCGCCGATGAACGGCAGCGTCCAGTCGGGGTTCACGATCGCGAGCATCGCCTCAACGATCGTGGGGAACAGCACGAGGAATCCCCAGAAGATGAAGGCGTGCATCGTGCCCGGCAACGCCCGCTGGAAGAGCTTGCGTTGGCCGAGCACCTGGGTGAGCTCGCGCCGGGCGCGCGTGCCGACGTCACCGGTGCGCGGGGTGGAGCGCGCCGCGGCGATCATCGCGTACCGGGGCCGGGCACGGGCGACGAACACCAGGGTTGCGACCGCGAGGACCGCGAGGAGCGCCGCCGCGCTTAGGAGTTCGCTCGTTTGCGAACCTCCTCGGTGAGCGCGGGCACGATCTGGAACAGGTCGCCCACCACCCCGAGATCGGCGATCTTCAGGATCGGGGCGTCGGCGTCTTTGTTGATCGCGACGATCCGCTTCGCGCCCTTCATGCCGACGACGTGCTGTAACGCGCCGCTGACCCCCGCGCTGATGTAGACCTCGGGCTTGACGGTCTTGCCGGTCTGGCCGATCTGATAGCTGTACGGCACCCACCCCGCGTCGACCGCCGCCCGGCTGGCGCCGACGGCGGCGTTGCCCAGCGCCGCCGCGAGCTCGTCGAGCATCGCGAACGGTTCGGGGCCGCCGAGGCCGCGCCCACCGGCGATCACGACGCTCGCCTCTTCCAACTTCGGCCCGCTCGCCACCTCGCTGTGACGCTCCACGACCGTCGCGGTTGTCGCGCCGTCGCCCACAACCGGAACGACGGGAACCACGGTGCTACTGCCGCCCGCGGGCTCCGGCGCGAACGAGTGCGGTCGCACGAGTACGAGGCGTGGCTCGGGTCCGCTCAGCTCGACGTCGACGATCTTCGTGCCGCCGAAGATCTCGGTGCGCCCGTGCGTGGCGTCGAGCACGTCGGTGGCGTTGGCCATCAGCGTCGAGCCCGTCATCGCTTGTAGGCGACCGGCGACGTCGCGAGCGTCGTACGTGCCGGCGAACAGGATCAACGACGGCGTGTGCTGCTGGACCAGCGCATGCAGCGTGTGGGCGGCAGGGCGCCCCGGCTGATCGACGAACACGGTGTCGTCGCTCGCATAGACGGTTGCTGCGCCGTGCGCCCCGAGCTGGTCGGCCGCGGCAGTCGCACCAGGCCCCAGCGCCACCGCGGCGACGTCGCCGCCGATCGAACGAGCTTTCGTCAACAGCTCAAGCGCGCTGGGGTCCGGACCCTCGGCCGTGACTCCCGCGTAGACCCAGATCGAGCCCACTCAGATCACCTTCGCTTCTTGCAGCAGGTCCGCGATGCGGCCGACCGCCTCGTCGCCGGTCACGATCTCGCCGCCCGCCTTGGCGGGAGCGTCGAGGACCGAGGCCACCGACTGCATCGAGGTGAGGTCGACAACGCCGAGATCGGCGGCGCTCAGGGATTCCACCGGCTTGGCCTTCGCGGCCATGATCCCCTTCAGGCTCGGGTAGCGCGGCTCGGTCGCGCCGGCGGTTACCGTCACGAGGGTCGGGGAGGGGGAGCGAAGGACGTCGTAGCCGGACGCGGTCTGCCGCTCGACGCGGTATCCGTCGCCGTCGAGTTCGAGCTTGCGAGCCGCCGTCACGCTGGCGATATCGAGGAGCTCCGCGATGGTCACCGGCACGGTCCCGGTGTAGCCGTCTGTGGATTCGGCGCCCGCGATCACGAGGTCGTACGGGTGACGAGCGATCGCCGCGGCGAGCACGCGGGCGGTCACCAACGCGTCGGCGCCGCGAAGCGACGGGTCGGTGATCAACACGCCCTTGTGTGCGCCCATCGCGAGTGCTCGGCGGACACCGGCCAGCGCCGCGTCCGGACCCATCGTCACGACGGTGACTTCGCCTCCCTGCGACTCGACCAGTTGCAACGCCAGCTCGAGTCCATACTCGTCGCCGGGGTCCAGCGCCCCGTCTCCGGCGTCGCGCATCAGCAGGTTGTCTGCGCCCAACTGCGGGGTGCCCGTCGGGTTGGGGACGAATTTCGCGAGAACCGTGATGTTCATGGCGCGGATGGTACCTGCCTGTCTCAAGGGACCGATAGTCGCTGAACGACGCTCAGTCAGGTTGGATACGTCACAGGATATCGTATATAGTGTCCCGCATGACAGTCGTTGGAGCGCTCGACGGGATCCGGATCGCCGATCTCTCACGTGTGCTCGCGGGCCCCGTCGCGACGATGGTCCTTGCCGATCTCGGCGCCGACGTGATCAAGATCGAGCGTCCAGGCATAGGCGACGACACGCGCTCGTGGGGCCCGCCCTGGTCCGAACAAGGCGTGTCCTCCTACTACTTGAGCGCGAACCGCAACAAGAGAAGCATCGCGCTGGACCTGAAGGACCCCGACGACATCGCGACGGCTCGATCGTTGGCGCTCGGCTCCGACGTCGTCATCGAGAATTTCCGACCGGGCCTCATGGAGCGGCTGGGCCTGGACCACGCGACGCTCGCCGCCGAGCGAACCGACATCGTGTCGTGCCGGATCGCCGGATTGGGTCGTGGCGACGTCGCCGGCTACGACTTCCTCGCCCAGGCGATGGGCGGGCTGATGTCGATCACCGGCGACGCCGAGGGGGAGCCGCGGAAGGTCGGCGTCGCGGTCGTGGATGTGATGGCAGGGCTGCATGCGGCGATCGGCATCCTGGCCGCGCTGCGTCATCGCGATCGAACGGGCGAGGGGCAGCTCGTCGAGGTCGATCTGTTGTCCACGACGCTGTTCTCACTCGCGAACCAGGCCTCGAACTGGCTCACGGCCGGGGTCGTGCCCGCACGGATGGGCAACCGCCATCCCTCGATCGCCCCGTACGAAACCCTGCAGGCGGCCGACGGACCGCTGGTGATCGCGGTCGGCAACGACGGGCAGTTCCGCACGACGTGCGACGTGCTGGGGGTCGCGGTACTGGCCGACGACGTTCGCTTCGAGACGAACGCGGCGCGTGTGACGAACCGCGAAGCACTCGTCGGAGCCATGGAATCGGCGTTGTCGGTGTCCCCGGCGGCCACCTGGGTCGAGCGGCTGGGGGCATCCGGCGTCCCGTGCGGAATGGTCAATCAAGTTGACCAAGCCTTCGCGTTCGCGCGCGAGGTGAGTCTCGCGCCGATCGCGACCGTGCACGGCGCAGACGGCATACCGGTCGACACCGTGGCGAATCCGCTGCAGCTGTCGCGGACGCCGGTTTCGTATCGCCTCGCGCCTCCGGGGCTCGGCGAGCACTCCGACGAGATCCGTGCTGAGGTCGACCGGTGAGCGAGGCGGTCGCGTTCGAGCGCCCTCGAACCACGCAAGAGGTGGTCTTGGTCGAGCTGCGACGACGCATCCTGGTTGGGCAGTGGCGGCCGGGAGAGCCGATCCGTCCCGATCAGGTTGCTGCGCAGCTGCACGTATCCAGGGTGCCGGTCCGCGAGGCGCTGAAGGTCCTGGAAGGTGAGGGGCAGGTGCGCTACCGGCCACACCATGGCTACGCGCTGGCCGAGCTGCGCCGCGACGACCTGCTCGAGATCTACCGCATCCGCCGGCTGCTCGAAGACGAGGCGGCGCGCGAGGCGGTACCGGAATTGCCGAGCACCGCGCTCGCCGAGATGCGCGCCGCGTGCGACGAGATGGAAGCGTTCGGCGCCGAAGACGTCGCCGCGATGGCGGTGGCGAATCGCCGCTTTCACATGACCTTGCTCGAGGCGAGCGAGATGCCGCACCTGCTGCATCACATCCGGCTGCTGTGGAACGCGTCGGATCACTATCGGTCCGTGTACTACTTGGACGACGCACATCGCACGGAAGTCAACGATGATCATCGGCGGATCGTGGATGTCGCCGAGGCGGGCGACGCCGAGGCGCTCGTCACGCTGCTCGACGCACACCGCGACCGCGCGATCGCCGGGCTCGCCCACGCGATGCAGGAGGGAGTCAACGATGAGTGAACCGCTGAACCCGCTCGATCTGATCGACATCAACGCGCTGCTCACCGACGAGGAACGCCAGATCCGGGACCTTGCTCGCCAGTGGGTCGTGGATCGCATCCTGCCCGAGGTCGACGGGTGGTACGAGCGCGGCGAGTTCCCCGCTCGCGAGCTCGCCACGGAGCTCGGGAAACTCGGGTTCCTCGGCATGCAGTTGCCCGAGATCGGCGGGCTCGGCGCCGTCGCCTACGGTCTCGTCGAGCTGGAGCTCGAGGCCGGCGACTCCGGATTGCGGTCGTTCGTCAGCGTGACGAGCGCGCTCGCGATGTACGCGATCTGGGCGTTCGGGTCCGATGAGCACAAGGCCGAGTGGCTGTCGCGGCTGCAGTCCGGCGACGCGATCGGTTGTTTCGGTCTGTCCGAGCCCGACAGCGGCTCGGATCCAGGCTCGATGCGCACGTTCGCCAAGCGGGACGGCGATGACTGGGTGCTGTCCGGCACCAAGATGTGGATCACGAACGGCAGCGTGTCGGACGTGGCGATCGTGTGGGCGAATACGGACGACGGCATCCGGGGGTTCGTCGTCCCGTGCGACGCCCCGGGGTTCTCGGCGCCCGACATCCACAAGAAGATGTCGCTGCGCGCCTCGATCACGTCGGAGCTCGTGATGGACGAGGTCCGATTGCCGGCGGGTGCCGTGTTGCCACAGGTGGAGGGCCTCCGCGGACCGCTGTCATGTCTGAACGAGGCGCGATTCGGGATCATCTGGGGCGTGATGGGTGCGGCACGCGCCTGCTTCGAGTCATCGCTGAACTACGCCAAGACGCGGATCCAGTTCGACCGCCCGATCGGTTCGTTCCAGCTGACGCAGAAGAAGCTCGCCGACATGGCGCTCGAGTTGAACAAGGGCACATTGCTCGCCTACCACCTCGGTCGCATGAAGGAACAGGGGCGGCTGCGTCCGCAGCACGTGAGCCTCGGCAAGCTGAACAACACGCGGGTGGCGCTGGATATCGCGCGAACGTCTCGCGGCATCCACGGCGCGAACGGGATCACGCTGGAGTACCCGATCATGCGGCACATGACGAACCTGGAATCGGTGATCACGTATGAAGGCACCGAAGAGGTGCACACGCTCGTGATCGGCGAGGCCCTGACCGGCCTGCGGGCCTACACGTAGATGCGGATCGGGGTGCATCTTCGCCATTGGGATGTCCAGCCACACGACGTGGCCGGACTCGCGAAGCTCGCCGAGGACGTGGGTCTCGAGTCGGTCTGGGTCTCGGAGACCTGGGGCTCGGATGCGGCGGTGCTGGCAGCCTGGATCGCATCGCACACATCGCGCATCGCGATCGGCACCGGGGTGCTGCAGATGCCTGCACGAACGCCGGCCGCCGCGGCCATGGCGGCGCTGACGCTCGACCACCTCTCCGGCGGTCGGCTGCGCCTCGGTCTCGGTGTCAGCGGCCCGCAGGTGGTCGAGGGATGGCACGGCGTGCCGTTCGCCTCCCCGCTTGCGCGCACGCGCGAGTACGTGATGCTCGTGCGCATGGCGCTGGCGCGCCGGGAGCCGTTGGCCTTCGACGGCGAGGTGTACACGCTGCCGGTGCCCGGCGGGCCCGGCAAGCCGCTGAAGGCGAACGTGACCCCGCTACGACCCGACGTGCCGATCTATCTGGCTGCGATGGGCCCAAAGAACGTCGCCCTCGCGACCGAGATCGCCGACGGGTGGATCCCGTTGCTGTTCTGCCCCGAGCACGCGGACGTGTTCGCCCTTCCGACGTTGCCCGACAGGTTCGATGTTGCGCCGATGGTGCTGACCGCGGTCGACGACGACGTGGCGGTCGCTCGCGACGAAGTCCGCCCGCAGATCGCGCTCTATATCGGCGCCTACGGCTCCAGGGAAAGCAACTTCTACGCAGACATGGTGCGCCGCTACGGGTTCGAGGCCGAGGTCGGCCGGATCCAGGAGGCTGCGCTGGACCGGCGGATGGCCGACGCGACGGCGGCGGTCAGCGATCAACTGGTCGACGCGTTGGCCCTGGTCGGCCCCGTCGCGCGTGTGCGCGATCGGGCGCAGGCCTACGCGGAGGCGGGTGCGACCTCGTTGCTCGCGATGACCAAGGACCCGACGAGCATCAAAGGTATGGGGGAGGTGGCGGCATGACGACCTACCTGGAAGAACTGGCCGCGGGGCAGAAGGTCGAGACGGCGCGCCGTGTGGTCAGCGCCGCCGACATCGATGCGTTCTGCGAGTTGTCGGGGGACCGCAACCCGCTGCACACCGATGACGAGTACGCACGAGCGGCCGGGTTCGCCGGAAGGATCGCGCACGGCCTGCTCGTGCTGTCGATCGCGAGCGGTCTCGGATCGGAGGAGGACGACTGGGCGATCAGCGCCTACCTGGAGGAGTCGCGGCGGTTCGTCGAGCCGGTGCTGCCGGGCGATGAGATCCATTCCGTGTCCGAGATCACCGAGGTCCGGCGGTCGCGCTCCAAACCCGATCGAGGGATCGTCACGATGCGTGTCGAGACGCGCAATCAACGTGGTGAGGTCGTGCTCGACGGGGCCGACGTGGTGCTCGTTGGCGCCCGAGGCAGCGCGTGACCCCAACCGACCCCGATATCGAGCGCGAGTTGGTGGCGCTCGCTCACGAGTTCGCGACCAACGAGATCCGCCCGGTCGCGGCTCACTACGACGAGACCGAGGAGTTCCCGGCCGAGGTGATCCGCAAGGCCGCGCGCATCGGGCTCACCAGCTTCGACCTCCCTCAGGTCTTCGGGGGCGGCGGGATCGACTCCGTGCGCACGGCGTGCTTGATCGGCGAGGAGCTGGCGTGGGGCGATGCGCCCATCGGCTCGCTCGTGGGTAGCGCGTCGTTCTTCGCACACCCGCTGTCGGCCCTCGGCACCGACGAGCAGCAGGAACGGTGGATCGCGCCGCTGTGCAACGGCGATCCACCCATGACGTCACTCGCGATCACCGAGCCGGGCGCGGGCTCGGACGCCGCGGCGATCACGACGACTGCGATGAAGGTGGACGGCGGCTACCTGCTGAACGGCCAGAAGACGTGGGCGAGTGGCGCGCCGGTGGCGCGGTTCTACCTCGTCTATGCAACCGTGGCGCCCGGCACGCGGTCCAAAGGCATCACGTCGTTCGTCGTCGAGGCGCACGACGCCGGGTTCACGCGAGGCGAGAAGCTTCCCAAGCTGGGCTCGCGCTGCTACCCGACGGGCGAGTTGTTCTTCACCGACTGCTTCGTGCCCGACGATCGGCGGATCGGCGACGAGGGTCAAGGCTTCTACGGCGTGATGCAGGCCTTCGACGCTTCGCGCGTGACGCTCGCGGCCAACTCGATCGGCATCGGCAAAGCGGCGCTCGAGTACGCGATCGATTACGCCAAGCAGCGGGAGGCCTTCGGCAAGAAGATCCACGAGTTCCAGGCCGTGAGTTTCCGGTTGGTCGACGCGAAGATGGCGTTGGATCAGGCTCGTCTGTTGATGCTGCACGCGGCCGATCTGGCAGACGCGGGCCAACCGTTCGCCCCCGAGGCGTCGATGGCGAAGCTGGCGGCGTCCGAGGCCGCATGGGGGGCGGCCGACGCGGCGGTGATGACGCTCGGCTCCTACGGCTACTCGCGCGAGTACCCGGTCGAGAAGTGGCTGCGCGACGCGAAGCTCGAGCAGATCTACGAGGGAACGAGCGACATCCAACGGCTGATCATCGCGCGCTCGTTGTTCCCTCGCGGTGGCTGAGGTTCCTTCTCGCGTGGCTCATCTACGGCGATGGGACGGCCAAGCCTTGCCGACGTGCGCAAGCCGCAGTTGCTGGACGCCTATGCAGCGTGCCTGGCTCGCTACGGCGTGGAGGGCACGACGCTGGATCGCGTCGCGGAGGAAGCCGGGGTTACGCGGGGCCTGGTGCGCCACTACTTGGGCAACCGCGAGGAGGTGCTGCGGGCGCTCGGCGAGCACGTGCGCGAGGGCTACGCGGCCTGGCTCGAGCAGTTGGTCGATGCGAGTGCGGACGGCAGCCGCCTCGACGCTGTTGTCGACGGCATCTTGTCCGAACAACCTCGTGAACTGTACTCGGTGATCGACGCGTTGTTCGACGAGGCCCCCGGCGACCCGCACATCGCCGCGGTCCTGCGAGAGGTGTACACCGGGTTCGAGCACGCGATGGACGTGGAGTTGGCGGTGGCCTTGCCGGGCTCTCGATCGAAGGCTCGCCATCAGGTTGCGTATGCGATCGTCTGCCTGGCCTTCGCCGAGACGGACTTCGATCAGATCGGGTTCCGCCCCGACCGACGAAAGACGGCCCGGGCGGTTGCGCACGCGCTCGTCGAGACGCTTCGCTGAGTCATCCACGCGGCGTTGACGTTTCCGACCGAACGTGATCGATCGTCGGTCGCGAGAATCCCGACCGGCCCGCTAGCCGCGCTCGAAGTACCGGGCCAGCTCCCAGTCGGTGACGACCTGGTTGTCGAAGATGACCTGTTCTTGTTCGGCCGTGTTCAACAGGTGCTCGAACACGAAGTCGCCGAACGCCTCGCGCGCGACGGTCGATCCACGCAATGCCTCGATCGCCTCGTGCAGGCTGGTCGGCACGCGAGGCACGTCCTTGGCTTCGTAGGCGTTGCCGACGAACATCTCGGGAGGCTCGATGCGGTTGCGGATGCCCCACATGCCGCTCGCGATCGTCGCGGCGAAGGCCAGGTACGGGTTCGCGTCGGCGCCCGGCAGCCGGCACTCCACGCGCGCGCTCTTGCGTTCGCCCACCGTGCGGAACCCGCAGGTGCGGTTGTCGTGGCTCCACACGATCGCGGTCGGGGCCCAAGAAGCGAGCTGGTAGCGCTTGTAGGAGTTCACGAAGGGCGCGTACAACCAGGCCATCTCCCGGGCGGTCGCCATCAGGCCGCCCATGTACCAGCGGTAGGTGTCGGACATGTGGTGCGTACCGTCCTCGGCCCACATCAGGCTGCTCGTGCCGTCGAGACTCCACACGCTGGAATGCAGGTGGCAGCTGGAGCCCGCCTCGGCCATCGTCCACTTCGCCATGAACGTCACCGCCACGTCGTTCAGGGCGGCGATCTCCTTCGCGCCGTGTTTGTACAGCGAGTGGTTGTCGGCGTTGTTCAACGCGTCGGAGTAGGTGATGTTGATCTCGTGCTGGCCTTTACCGAACTCACCTTTGCTGAACTCCACGGGGATGCCGGCGCCGCGCATGCCGTTTCGCACCTGGCGGATGAACCACTCATCTTTGGTGGTCTGCAGCATGTGGTAATCCATGATGTAGCTCGAGCTCGGCCGGGCGTCGCGGTAATCGCGGTCCGCCATCGCTTCGAACGAGTCCTTGAACAGATAGAACTCGAGCTCGGAGCCGGTCTTCACCTGGTAGCCCATCGCGGCGGCCCCCGCGATCTGGTTCTTCAGGATCTGGCGCGGTGACACGGTCACCGGCTCGTTCGTCTCCTCGTCGGCGACATCGCAGATCACCATCGCGGTCTTCTCCAGCCATGGGCACAGACGCAGCGTGGCGATGTCCGGGGTCATCTTGAAGTCGCCGTAGCCCGTGTCCCAGCTGGCGTATTGATACCCGGGCAGCGGTTCCATCTCCATGTCGATCGCGAGCAGGTACAGGCACGCGTGCAGTCCCTCGGCGCCGAGCACCTCCTCCAAGAAGAAGTCGGGCAGGATGCGTTTGCCCATGAAGCGGCCCTGCAGGTCCGTGAACATGCAGAGCACCGTGTCGATCTGGCCGGTGTGGGCGAGCTCGGCGAGCTCTTCGACGGTCAACATGCCCTGCGTCTGCATAGGTACGGCCCCTCCCTGATATGACACGGGACGGTGGGCCGACTCGGCCCACCGTCCCTACCACGACAACTGCCTGCGTTCGTTACGACGGTGGCGAAGCGGGCGGTGAACCACCACCGCCGTCGCCGCCGCGCAGGATCGCCTCTTGCTCTGCCTGGGACGTCGAGTACCCGGCCTCAGCGGGCACGCCGTGCTCTCCCTGGGTCAAGGCGAACTCCTCCTCCGGCGAGAGCACGAGACGGTGACGCCCCGCGATCGCGAAGTACAGGATGCCCAACAGGAAGTAGATCAGCGTTCCGTACACGGCAGGCCGGTAGTCCTCGTTGGAATACAGCGAGACGAGCGACACCAGCGCGATCACGCCGGCGATGCCTGCGCCCACGACCCCGACGGGGCTCTTGTACGGGCGCTCGATGTTCGGCAGTTTGCGCCGAAGCACGATGAACGAGTAGCACTGCATCGCGTAGGAGATCACCGCGCCGAACACCGCCATGTACAGCAACGCGCCGACGATCTGTCCCGCGGTCTTGTCGTCGGACTTGCCCAGCTCGTAGATCAGCAGGCTGAGCAGGTACCCGACGACCGCGCCGGCGATCAACGCGACGTGCGGCGTCTTGCGCGTGGGGTGGGTGATCGACAGCCACTTCGGGAAGTAGCCAGCGCGAGACAGCGAGTACGTGTTCCTGCCGTAGGCGTAGATGATCGTGAAGAAGCTCGCGATCAATCCGGTCAACCCGAGCAGTCCCAGCAACTCTGCGCTCGTGCCCGCCCCGAAGATGACGGTGAACCCGTCGAACAGCGGGGTCGCGGATCCGCCGAGCGGGTCTGCGCCGACCACGCCGGTGTTCAGCAGCAGGGTCAGTGCGGCCGCGATCAGCAGGGTCGTCATGCCCCACAGGGTGGCCCGAGGGATGTCACGCCTCGGGTCATGCGATTCCTCGGCCGCGAGCGGGAGTTCCTCGATCGCGAGGAAGAACCAGATCGCGAACGGTATCGCCGGGAATATCCCGCTGATGCCGAACGGCAAGAACGACGAGTTGCCGGCCTCGGGCGTGATGTTCGTCAGCAGATCCATGCTGAACTTGCCCGACGCGATCGCCGAGATGAAGAAGAACGCCAGGATCGCCAACGCGAGGATGTTGATCACGACGGTGAACCGCATCGTGACCTCGATACCCACGATGTTCAGCCCGACGAACAACGCGTAGAAGACGAGGGTCCAGGTGACGTAGCTGTTCCACCATGGCTCGCCGACGACGTTGAGGAGCCCGCCCATCACGTCGTGCATCAAGAATCCCATGGCTCCCACGACGACGGCCGGTGTGATGACGTACTCCATGTTCTCTGCGAGGCCGGTGATGAAACCGCCCCATGGCCCCGTGGCGGAGCGCGCGAACGAATACGCGCCTCCGGTGTGGGGTAGCGCCGGCGACATCTCCGCGATGGCGAAGCACAGCCCGTAGTACATGACCGCGACGACGATGGTCGCGATCAGCAGGCCTCCGAAGCCACCCGCCGACAGGCCGGCGTTCCATCCGTAGAAGTCGCCGGAGATGACGGCGGCCACGCCGAGCGACCACAGCGACCAGAAGGCCGCGTGTCGCTTCAGTCCTCGTTTCTGGAAGTACCCCTCACCGACCTCCTGGTAGGTGACCGAGCCGACCTTCCGTTTCTCGGACATAAAACCTCCTCCTCGAGCCGGTCCCGCTCCGGCTCCGGCCCGTATCCATTCACACGAGCGTTTGTCTGTCAAACACGCTCCTTCGCCCCGATGCCGGCCGAGGAGCAGGTGAAACGCACTTCTGCAGTCACGTTCCGCCTGCCGTGTTGACGCTCTTTGTCAGACAAAGGTACGGTGCCCGCCGAGAGGGGGCTGGGTGAAGAAGCGGCTTTCGTTCCGGATCCGCGACGAGCTCGTGTCGAGGATCACGAGCGGGCGGATCCGTCCGGGGACCAGGTTCCCGCCCGAGCCCGAGCTCGCCGAGGAGATGGGCGTCTCGCGAGCCACCCTCCGTGAAGCCCTTCGCTCCCTGGAGGAAGACGGGTTCGTCACGCGCACCCGCGGTGCGGGGACCTATGCGACGCACCGGCCGCGCCTTCGCAACAACCTCGACGTGAACTTCGGCGTCACCGAGTCGATCCGTGCGGCCGGCATGCGCCCGGGCACGACCCAAAGCGCGATCCATACGCAGGCGGCCACGGCTGAGCAGGCCGCCTCCCTGGACCTCGGCGAGGGAGACGTGGTGGTGATCCTGGAGCGCGTGCGGACCGCCGATGGACGTCCCGTCGTGTTCTCGCGGGACATCTTCGCCGCCGCACGTCTGTCGGCTGCGGACCTCGCCGCGATGCCGCTGGACGGATCGTTGTACGAGATCTTGGAAGACCATGGTCACCCCGTCGCGCACGGCATCGTGACGGTGGCGCCGCAGCGGGCAGACAAAGAGATGGGCAAGCGCCTCAAGGTCAAGGCAGGTGAGCTCTTGGTGTTCCTGCGGCAGATCGACTACGGCACGGAGGGCGAGCCGTTGCTGCTGTCCGAGGAGCATCACCTGGATGAAGCGTTCGAGTTCAGCGTCGTTCGGCGCGGACCGGGAAGGAGAACGGGATGAGTGTGGGCAAGGCGATGCGCATGAAGCGGGTGGTGGATCCGGCGGGCGTGTCGGTGATCTGTGCACTGGATCACGGGATGACGTCGCCGACGTTCCTGGAGCCGCTTGCCGACATCTCGGCCCGCGCCCGCGAAACGGTCGCCGGTGGCGCGAATGTGATCATGATGAGCAAGGGGATGATCCGACTCGCACACGACGCGTTCTCCCCGACGACGTCGCTCGCGATGCTGCTGTCTGCGAGCGCCAGCCCCGACGGCGATCGTCCCCAGATCGTGCAGATCGGGGAGGTCGAGGAGGCGCTGGTCCTCGGCGCCGACGCCGTCGTGCTGTTCACCGCGCTGGGCGGCGACACCGAAGCGGGCATGATCGACATCCTCGCGGCGGTGGGCAGGGAGTGTGCCGTGCTCGGGATGCCGTTCATCGCGGAGGCGGAGTTCCCCACCACGTATGCCACGGTCGAGGAGCTGAAGCAGCAGTACGGGTTCGAGTATCTGCGGCGCAACGTGCGTCTGTGCGCCGAGCTCGGCGCCGATATCGTCAAGACGAACTGGCCCGGCGACGCGGCGTCGTTCGCCAAGTGCGTCGAGGCGGCGAACGGGATACCGGTGGTACTCGCCGGCGGTTCCAGGCTCAAGGATGCGGAACTGCTGACGCGGATGGAACAGGCCGTCGCTGCGGGCGCGATCGGCTGTTCCGTGGGCAGGAACATCTTCATGCACCGCAACCCTGAAGCGATCACTCGCGCGCTGTCGCGGGTGATCCGCGAGCGCTGGGCCGCCGAGAAGGCGCTGGCGGCGCTCGAGGAGGAGCTGGCCTGATGCGCGCGGCTTTCATGACCGACGTGAACGCGATCGAGGTTCGCGACGACGTCGCCGAGCCCGTCGTCGACCCCGCCGGTGCCCTGCTTCGAGTCGAAGCCTGCGGGATCTGCGGGACCGACGCTCGAACGTTCTTCAACGGTGACCCGAAAGCCCCGACCCCGTGGCAGTTGGGGCACGAGCCCGTCGGTGTGCTCGCGGAGGTTGGGCCGGCTGCGGTCCTGCCGCCCGGCGTGCAGGTGGGCGATCGGGTGTTCCTCGGATCGATCCTGACGTGTGGTGCGTGTCGGTGGTGCCTCGAGGGGTTCCAGAACCTGTGCGAGCACCATCTGCTCTACGGCTACGACCCGTTCCCGGGCGCCTACGCGGAGCTGGCCGGCGTGCCCCCCATCGCCATGAAGAACCTGATCCCGCTGCCGCCGGAGCTGCCGTCGGATCTTGCGACCGTCGCGGACCCGTTCGCCTGCGCGCTGAACGGTATCGAGCAGCTCAACATCCGGCTGGGCGACACGGTGGTGATCCTCGGGACGGGGCCCATCGGGTGCTGGCAAGCCGTCATGGCCCGCGACCGCGGCGCGTCGAAGGTCTACATGACCGATGTGTCGGGTGAGCGGTTGCAGATCGCGCTCGATGCGATCGGGCATGCGATCGACGATGCGTGGGTGGCGGGCGAGGACAACGGTGTCGAGGAGGTGCTGTCGCGAACCGGCGGCCACGGAGCGGAGCGGGTGAGCGTTGCCGCGCCGGCCAAGGCTGCACAGCAGGCGGCGTTGGAGATGGCCGCCAAGCGCGCCACCGTCGTGTACTTCGCCGGCTTGCCGAAGCACGACCCGGTGAGCCCCCTCGACATGAACCAGCTCCATTACAAGGAGCTCGACATCCGCGGCGCGTACGGGGCCACACACCGGCAGTACCGGATCACGATGGACTACCTGGATCGCAAGCAAGACGAATTGGCCAAGGTCGTCACCCACCGGTGGCCGCTGGAGCAGATCTCCGAGGCGTTCGAGACGATCCGCGCGGGGACGGGGCTAAAGATGGTGATCGTGCCGTGAGCGACGGCTATGTGATCGGTTGCGATGTCGGCAGCCAGGGAACGAACGCCGCCTTGTACGCCGCGGGCGGGACGCTCGTGTCTTCGGCCTATGAGACCTACCCACTGTCGTTCCCGCAGCCAACGTGGGCAGAGCAAGATCCCGACGAGTGGACGGCTGCCGTGGGTCGAGCGTGCCGTCGCCTCCTGGCCGACGTCCCGGAGGGAGCGTCCGCGGTGCGCGGCCTCTCGTTCGGCTCGCAGCTCGACGGCATGGTCATGACCGATACGGCAGGCACACCGGTACGCCCGGCGATGATCTGGATGGACCGGCGTGCCGAGGCGCAGGCGGCAGACCTTGCCGAGCGGATGGCACCGGCGGACTTCTATCGTGCGGTCGGCGCGAACCTCGATTCGTCGCACGCGGTTTTCAAGGCGCTGTGGGTGCGCGACGAGGAGCCCGAGGCCTGGGCGCGAACGGCGCATCTGATGCCGCCGGGCACGTATGTACTGCGCCACGTGTCCGGTACGTTCGCGGTCGATCACTCGAACGCGTCGTCGCTGGCGTTGCTCGATCCGCGGACGCGCGAATGGTCGCCCGCCGCGCTCGAGGCGACCGGCATCGACGCGTCGATGCTGCCCGCGCTCGGTCCCGGCACGCAGCCGGTGGGGTCGCTGACACCGGCGTTCGCCGAGGCGAGCGGTTTGGATGTGGCGACGGTGGTGACGATGGGGTGCGGCGACGAGATGGCCGCGACGCTGGGCGCCGGCGTCTTCGCGCCGGGAGACGTGTGCGACGTGGTCGGCACGGCCGAGCCGGTGTGTGCGGCGAGCGCGGAACCCCGGGAGGACCCGACGATGCTCGTCGAGTGCCATCCCCATGCCGATCCCGACGCGTGGCTGCTGGAGAACCCGGGATTCGTCTCGGGCGGGAACCTTCGGTGGTGGCGCGATCAGTTCGCGCCGATCGAGCGCGACGCGGAGGCGGTCGGCCTCGGCGACGCATACGACTTCCTGTCCTCCGAGGCGAGCCATATCGAGCCCGGCGCCGACGGGCTCGTCTTCCTGCCATGCATGCAAGGGGCGATGGCGCCCGAATGGAACGGTGCCGCGCGTGGGGTGTTCTACGGGCTGACACTCGCACACACGCGAGACCACATGACGCGAGCGATCTTGGAGGGCAGTGCGTTCGCGCTGCGCGACATCTTGACCGCGATGCGCGATTCGGGCCTCGACGTTCGGCAGCTCACGATCGTCGGCGGTGGCGCCAAGGGGCCACTGTGGCGTCAGATCAAGGCCGACGTGACGGGTCTGCCCGTGCGGGTTCCCGTATCGGTGGAAACGACGGCGACCGGCGCGGCGATCCTGGCGGCGGTCGGTTCAGGCCTGTACGGCAGCGTGGCCGACGCGGTCGGGCGGTTCGTCGCATTGCGTGATGAGGTGCACGAGCCCGACGTGACCACCCGCGATCGATACGACGAGTCCTACGCACGCTACCGGGCCGTGTACGCCGCGCTTCGCCCGGTGTTCGCGAGCTGACCCGCCTCAGTCCTCGGGGGTGACGTAGGCCGCCGTGATGCCACCGTCGACGATGAGCGAGGAGCCGGTGATATACGAGGCATCGTCGCTCGCGAGGAACAGTGCCGCCTTCGCCACCTCCTCGGCGTGGCCGAGGCGTCCCATGGGGATGTGTACGAACCGGCGCCGCTTCTTCTCCTCGTCGGACAGCAGCGCGAGCAGCAGCGGGGTTTCGATCGGGCCGGGACACAGGGCGTTGCATCGGATGCCCTTGCGCGCGTACTCCACGGCGATCTCCCGCGTCATGGCGAGCACCGCCCCCTTGGACGCCGTGTAGGCGGTCTGGCTCGTCGCGGCGCCGAGCCAGGCCACGAACGACGCGACGTTGATGATCGACCCGCCGCCGGTGCGCAACATCGCGGGGATGCCGTACTTGCAGCCGAACGCGACGCCCTTCACGTTGACGGCGAGCGTCAGGTCCCAGATGCGTTCGTCGGTCGAATCGACGCTGCCGTCCTCGGGCAGCATCACGCCCGCGTTGTTGTAGAGGACATCGAGTCGGCCGAACCGATCGACGGCTGCGTCGATCATCGCTCGGGCGTCAGCCTCTTTGGACACGTCGGCGTGGACATAGTGCGCGGCGTCTCCGATCGCGCCGGCCGTCGCCTCGCCGGCCTCATCGTTGACGTCGGTGAGCAGGACCTTGGCTCCAACGGATGCGAACAGTTCCGAGGCAACCTTGCCCATACCGCTCCCGCCGCCGGTGATCAGTGCAACCTTGCCTTCCAGGCGCATGCGACGCTTCCTTTCGTCCGAGCCGAGCCGGCAGCCTAACGCGACGGCGCGACCCGGGCGGGGCCGGCCACCTTCGCGCGGACGCGGGACAGTGGCCGGTCCATGTAGGCGAGTGGGATCTCCTCGACCCACACGGTGGCCAAACGATCGGCGTCCGCTCCGGCGGCGACCGCGCGCTCGCGAGCCTCGTCGAGGCAGCGCTCGATCTCGGCTGCGCGGCGACCGTCGCCGACGTCTGCGATGCGTTCGGCCTCACCAGACATCGGCGCAAGTGCCGCCCCGACGGCGTTCGCGACGTCGGCGTGATCGGGCCGATCCAGCGTGCGCACGCCGGGCAGGGTGTCGCCAAGCAGCACGCCGCCGCCGCCCACGACCACGAGATCGACATCGCCTCGCGACAAGCGCATCCGATCGACGGCATCGGCCACGATCGCCTCGGCCTCGGCGAGCGCAGGCTGGAGATCGTCGCGCCCGGCCACGCGGGCAGCGTCCCCGATCTGGGCGCGCCCGACGGCGACGGCGGCGTCGGTGAGCGTCGGCGTCGAGCCGCCGAACACGAGGGACTCGGCTCGCAGGCGGCGACCGACGCTGACCGACGTCAGTCGACCCTCGGCGATCGCCGTCCCCCCGCCGACCGCGACCGACACCAGGTCGGGCATGCGGAAGTTCGTGGTGACGCCGCCGACAGTGACCCCGACGGAGGATTCGCGGGGGAACCCCCCGACCAGGATGCCGACATCAGCGCTGGTGCCACCGATATCCACGACCACCACGTCGGTGCGCCCGGTGATCGCGGCCGCGCCTCGCAGGCTGTTGGAGGGACCCGACCCGATCGTGAGCACGGGAGCACGCCGCGCGAACGCCGGCGACAACAGCGTGCCGTCGTTCTGCGTGAGGTAGGCGCCAACATGAGGACCGAGCGAGGCGGCCGCGGCCTCGAGGCCATCGACCACGTGCTCGATCACCTCGCCCAGGGCGGCGTTGAGCACCGTGGCGTTCTCGCGCTCGAGCAATCCGAGACCCCCGATCGTGTGGCCGAGGGACACAGGCAGGTCGCACACCTCAGCGAAGATCGAGGCCGCGTGCTCCTCCTGCTCCGGATCCAGCGGCGAGAAGGTTCCGGTGATCGCGACCGCGGCGATGTCGGCGCCGAGCGACTCGCCGAAGCGACGCAGCTCGTCAGGATCGAGCGGGTGGATCCGGCCGTCGACCTCGACGCCACCGCGCGCAAGGAGCACGTCACCTCGCACGGCCCGCACGAGATCGCTCGGCCAGCCGGCGAACGGCGGGATCGCCAAGGTGCCGGGAGCGCCGAGGCGCACCACCGCGACGCGAGCCAAGCCGTCGCGCTGCACGATCGCGTTGATCGCGTGGGTGGTTCCCAGCGCGACCTGTTCGATCGCACGACCCGCGGCGACCGTGCGCAGCGCCGTCGCGATGCTGTCGACCGGGTCGGCCGTCGTCGGTTCCTTCACCCTCGCGTGCACGACGCCGTGCCGGTCAACGACGACGGCATCGGTGTTCGTCCCGCCGACGTCGATACCGACGCGCAACGGCTCAGGCACGGATCGTCTCCACGGGCGTGTATCCGTGGGCGAACCCGAACGCGGTGGGTCCTGCGACCGCTAACCCGGCGGGGGTGCGCCACACCGGCGCGCATGGAAGCCCGATCGCGGTCACTCGTTGGCCGAAGCGAACGCGCTCGGTTGGCACGGCGACGCCGGTCGCTTCGTCGAGTAGGACGATCAGATCGGGCACCACCGCGAGCGCCCGGTCGCCTTCGATCGCAAGCAGGTTCTCGTTCTGCACGTGGATCGTGACGGTGCGACCGACATCGCTACCCGTACCGGCGAGCGTCACCGTGCCGCGCGCGAACCCGCCCGTGGTGCGGCGTTCGAGATCGGTGACCTTGCCGGTGATCAAGGCCACGCCTGCGCCGGCGTCGAGCACGCCCTGCACGCCGCCGTCGCGCGCGGCGCGCCCGAGCATCAGCGCGAGGGAGACGGTGCCGCGAACGGTCGCCCCGCGGGCTGCATGTGCCGTCATCACGAAATCCGCCCCGATCGCGGTGCCGCCGAACGACACGGTGACCGCTCGCGCGAGCCGCTCGAACCATCCCCCGTCGCTGGGCTCCAGCGTGACGAGATTGCCGTGTTCGTCGCATAGGAACGCCGGGGTGGGGGACAGGCCCGCGACGTACATCGACACCTGCTGCCCCTCGGGGAACGCCCGGCCCATGCCGTCCGCATCCGCCAGGGGCAGCCCCAGCTGCGCGGCCACGGCCACCGGCAGGACCCCGTTGCCGCCACCGATCTCCCCGGCCATCACCGCGGCGACGGGCGCATCGAACCACCGACGCACGGCCGCGGCGAGATGCTCGCCCTCGCGACCCGAACCGAGTTTCTCGATGCCGACGGTAGGTGCTCCCCAGCCTGCGATCGGCATCACGAGCTCGCGATCGGCGACCTCGTCGAGGTCCGCGACGCGCACCGGTCCCGTCGCCTCGATCGCCGCGCGCGCCTGCAGAACCGCGGCGCCGACATCGCCCCCACCGCCGGAACCCAAGATGGCGCAGCCCTGCGCGTAGTCGGCGAGATCGTCTGCGCCCAGTTGCATCTGCGGATGCTCCCACACCGGGCTAGGATGCCGGCGCATGCAGACATCGGGCGAGGATGCGGGGATCGAGCGATGACCGAGCTGCTCGTGCTCGGCGGTGAGCGCGTCGCGTCGGCCGCGGGTGAGACCACCGATGTGATCGAGCCCGCCACGGAGATCGCCGCCTGGCAGGTCTCGACCGGCGGTCGCGAGGATGCCGCGCGCGCCGTCGACATCGCCGCGAAGGCGTTCGACGAGGGGGCATGGACGCGGATGAGCGCACGCGAGCGCGGGCGCATCCTGACGCGCGCGTCGTTCCTGATCCGCGAGCGTCAAGAGGAGCTCGCGCGCCTGGAGGCGCGCAACGGCGGAAAGCCGATCGGCAACGCACGCGCGGAGATCGATATCGCAGCCAACGTGTTCGAGTACTGGGGTGGGGCGGCGAACAAGATCACCGGCGAGACGATCCCGATCGTTCCGCCAGGGCTCGACGTCACGATCCGCGAGCCGGTCGGGGTGTGCGCCTTGATCACGCCGTGGAACTTCCCCGCGGTGATCGCGAGTTGGAAGATCGCCCCGGCGCTCGCGTGCGGCAACACGGCGATCGTGAAGCCGGCGTCACAGACCCCGCTGTCCGCTCTCGCCTTGGCGGACATCCTGATGCAAGCGGGTCTGCCCGAGGGAACGCTGAGCGTGTTGCCCGGCCCCGGCGCAACGACCGCCATGGCACTCGTGGAGGATCCGCGGGTGGCCAAGATCTCGTTCACGGGCTCGACGGAGGTCGGGACGACCGTGATGCAGGCGGCGGCGCGCACCATCACCCGCGTCTCGCTCGAGCTCGGTGGCAAGTCGGCCAACGTCGTGTTCGACGACGCGGATCTCGATGCGGCGATCGTGCCGTCGCTGTGGTCGGTGTTCGACAACACCGGGCAGGACTGCTGCGCCCGCTCGCGGCAGTTCGTGCAGCGTGGCGTCTACGACGAGTACGTCGCGCGGTTCGCGGCAGCCACCGACGCGGTGGTCGTGGGCGAGCCCCTCGAGGAATCGACGCAGATGGGGCCGCTGATCTCCGCGGGGCAGCGCAAGACGTCGATGGACTATCTGCAGATCGGGATCGACGAGGGGGCGCGCCACGTGACCGGGGGCGACGTGCCGATCGACACCGGGTACTACCTTCGCCCCGCTGTCCTCGCCGACGTCGATAACGCCTGGCGCGTGGCACAGGAGGAGATCTTCGGACCGGTCGTGTGCCTGATCCCATTCGACACTGAAGACCAGGCCGTGCGGCTGGCGAACGCTTCCC
>JANMPG010000016.1:0-9425 GCA_031369745.1 Actinomycetes bacterium | reverse complement strand
AGCTCGGGCGCGCTCACACGCCTTGGTCGCGCGCGGCGTTGCGGAACGTGGTCAGTGAGGGCTCGAAATGCAGCCGAACGTTGCCCGTCGGTCCGTTGCGGTGCTTGGCCAAGATGAGTTCGGCCTCGCGCTTCTTCTCGGGGTCAAGATCGTCACGGTGGATGAACATCACGACGTCTGAATCCTGCTCGATCGCTCCACTTTCACGAAGGTCGGACAGCTGTGGACGCTTGTCGGCACGCGCCTCGGGGTTTCGGTTGAGCTGCGACAGCGCGATCACGGGGATGCTCAGTTCCTTGGCGAGCAGCTTGAGCGAGCGCGAGATCTCGGCGACCTCTTGCTGGCGGTTGTCGGGGCGCCTGGCGTTGGGCGAGGTCATCAGCTGCAGGTAATCCACGATGATCAGCGACAACCCCTGGCGACCGGTCTTCATTCGGCGGGCCTTCGCGCGGATGTCGACGATGTTGACGTTGCCGGCATCGACGATGTGCAGGGGCGCTTCGTGCAACGTCTCGCCCGCCTGCACGACGCGGATCCAGTCGTCGGGACCGACGCGCTTGTTGCGGATGCGGTCCCACGGCACGCGCGCCTCGCCGCACAGCAACCGCATGCCGATCTCGTAGCGACTCATCTCGAGTGAGAAGACCGCGACCGGCTCACCGGTGACCGCGACGTTTCGCGCAAGGTTCATGGCGAGTGAGGATTTCCCGATGCCCGGGCGGGCCGCGATGATGATCAGGTTGCCGGGCTGCAGGCCCGACGTGAGGTCGTCGAGATCGCGGAACCCGGTGGGCAGACCGGTGTAGGCCGACTCGCGGTTCTGGATCGACTCCAGATCGGACATCGCCTGGTTGATCAGATCGCCGATGATGGCGGCGTCCTCGGCGTCTTCGCGCCGGGCGACATCGTAGATGCGTTGCTCGGCGGCATCGGCGATCTGGTCGGCGTCGTTGGCACCCACGTACGCGGTGTCGATGATGTCGGCAGCGGCACCGATCAAGCGCCGGCGCAGCGCCGCATCGGACACGATCTTGGCGTAGTGCGGCGCGCCGGCCGGGGTCGGCACCTCTTCCACGAGGTCGCGCAGGTAGAGGGCGCCGCCGACCTCGTCGAGGATGCCGGTGCGGCGCAGGGTGTCGACCGCCGTGATGGTGTCGATCGGCTCGCCGTGTGCGAACAGCGTGCGAAGCGCCTGATAGATCTTGCCGTGCGCAGACCGGTAGAAGTCGTCGGCATCCAAGATCTCGACCACGTCGGCCATCGCCTCGGTGGACAACAGCATCGAGCCCAGCACCGAACGTTCGGCATCGAGGTCTTGCGGGGGAACCCGATGACCCGGGATCTTGACGACTTCGTCAGCGACGCGCGCCACCCACCGACCCCTCTTTCACGAACGGATACACCCGACGAATCACGCTACGCGCGCCGACCCGTCGCTGACAGTGGACAACTCCTGTGGATTGCAGAACCGCAGGTGGATCGCCGAGGAACCTTGTCACTCCGCCCTTGACCTGCGTTTCCACCATGTGGATACCCATGTGGACAAGTGTGCATAACCCCTCTGACACGCCAAACGGCGGGGCAGGTTCGGTACGGGAACCCACCCAGCCGCCGTAGGCGGCGAGTCGTTCCCGCACCGCACCTGCCCCGCCGAACGGGGTCAGTCCTGAGCTGTAACCTCAACCGTCACGACGGGCTCCACGTCGAGGAAGAGCTTCACCGTGATCTCGTGGGTACCGAGTGAGCGGATGGGCTCGTCGAGCTGGACGTCGTGCCTGTCGATCGTGGTCTCCAGGCGAGCCGAGATCGCCTCGGCGATCTCGGCGGAGGTGACGGAGCCGAAGAGCTTGCCCTCTTCGCCCGCGCGAGCCGCGATCTGCAGCGTTCCGCCCGCGATCAGCTTGGAGGCAAGCGCCTCGTACTCCCCCTTCTGCTTGCCCTGACGGAGCTGGTGCGATCGTGAGAGTGACTCCGCGTGCTTCAACGCACCCTTCTCCGCCCGGATGGCATAGCCCCTGGGGATCAGGTAGTTCCGCGCGTAGCCGTCGGCGACCTCGGCGACATCGCCAGGATGCCCGAGTTTGTCGACGGACTTCTGCAGGATGATCTTCATCGCGCGCTATAGGGGAGCAGGGCCATCTCGCGGGCATTCTTGACGGCGGTGGCTACATCGCGCTGGTGCTGCACGCAGTTGCCCGAGACGCGGCGTGCACGAAGCTTGCCGCGATCAGACGTGAACTTGCGCAGCGTCATGACGTCCTTGTAGTCCACGTGGTCGACCTTGTCCTTGCAGAAGATGCAGAACTTGCGTTTGCCCTTCTTCTGCCATTTGTCGTCTTTCTCTTTCTTGTCTTTCCGCGGGCGCTTCGGCCCGGATGGTTTACCCGGCATCCAGTGGTGCCTCCTCGCTCGATCCGGCCCCCACCGGTGCCGCGACGGCCGCGCCCCAGTCGCCGCCCGAAGAGGACGACGACGATGAGGACCGATTGGCCTTCGTGACGGTGGCGGTGGCCCATTTCAGACTCGGACCGAGGTCGTCTGCCTCGATCTCAACCACGTTGCGCTTCTCGCCATCCTGGGTTTCCCAGGACCGTTGCTTCAGGCGCCCGGTCACCACGACGCGCGCGCCCCGCGTCAGCGTTTCGGCGGCGTTCTCCGCCAGCGCACGCCAGCAGTTGACCGTGAAGAACGATGTGTCCCCGTCGGTCCAGTTGCCGGCCGCGTCGCGGATGCGCGTGGAGTACGCCACGCGGAAGTTGGCCACCGCGGCACCATTGGCCGTGTAGCGCAGTTCCGGGTCATCGGTGAGGTTGCCAACGATGGTGATCTGGTTGTCGTTCGCCATGGAGCGATCCCCCTTCTTGTCGTTTACGCCTTGGAAGAGGCGGGGGAAGAAACTGTCTTCGCCTTGATCGGCTTGTTCGATTTCACTGGCCGGAGCAAGACCTTGTGCCGGATCACCTCGTCGGCGAGTTTCAGCGCACGGTCGAGCTCAGGCTGGGTCGCTGGTTCCGCGTTGAACTGCACGACGACGTAGTACCCCTCGTTCAAGCGTGCGAGTTCGTACGCGAAGCGCTTGCGCCCCCAGCGATCGAGCTTGGTCACCTCGCCACCGGATGGGGCGATGACCTTCGTGATTCGCTCGACAGCTGTGGTCACCAAAGCCTCGTCGGCTTCAGCGGGCAGGATGAGCATGCATTCGTACTCCCTCAACGTTCACCTCCTCTGGACTGGACGGCCCCCCCACTCGAGGGGGAGCAGAAAGGAAATGAGGGCTTGCCCAGCAGTGTACGGGAATGGCCTGAAGCCGAGCCTCGGCGGCGACTACCTGCCCCGCCGCCACCGAGGACTGCTTACGCCGCAGGTCGTTCCGCTCGTTGGTACCGGTAGAGCCCGTCCCGCAACACGTATCGCAGCGGTGGGGCCGCGCCCGGCCCCGGACCGGGGACATCGAGCACGGTGGGGATCTGGTCTGCTGGCAGTGGGTAGCAGCGCCCGTCGAACGGACCCCCCGCCAACACGCCGAACCGCGCGTCACCTAACGTCAGGACCTCGGCCCAGGGCTCCATCTCGCGCATACGCATCGTTCGAACCTCCTTTTCGATCACGAGGTCGAACATAGCCAGCAGGTCTGACACGCCTATCGACCGGCGGCGCGTGTGCCATATGCTCGCGCGATGAGGCGCCTGCTCGTCGCGGGGTTCGCAGCGGCAATCCTCGTCGGCTGCACCAACGGCGCCGCATCCACGACGTCCGGCACAACCCCCGCGACGATACGTATCGGCACCTTCAACATCGAGTACGGCGGCGAGGTCATCGACTTCGAAAAGACGATCGAAGCGGCAGTAGCGATGAACGCGGATGTGATCGGCGTCGAGGAAGCGCAGGGCAACATCCCCGAATTGGCGGCCGGGATGGGATGGCCCTATTACGACGCACGCCGACAGCTCGTGTCACGGCTTCCCTTGCTCGAGCCGCCCGGCGACCACCCCGAGTACACCTACGTAGAGGTCGCCCCGGGCAGTGTCGTGGCCATCGGCAACGTCCACCTGCCGTCATCTCCCTACGGACCGAACCAGACCAGAAGGGGTGACGCCGCCGCCGATGTGCTCGCCACGGAGAACGAGGTGCGCGTGCCCGCCATCGAACCGTACGCCGAAGCACTCGCGGCACTCGGCGAAGCAGGCACGCCGAGCTTCCTCGTCGGTGACTTCAATACACCCTCGCACCTGGACTGGACTCCGGCGACCGTCGGTTCCCGGCCGCATGTCAGCTATCCACTCGCATGGCCCGTGACCGAGACGCTGGCGGGCCAAGGTTTCCAGGACTCCTACCGGCAGGTACACCCCGACCCGGTCACCGACGCCGGTTTGACGTGGCCGGCCGCGCGCCCGAAGTCGAAGGACAGCTGGAACCCAGGCCCTACGGCACCTGCCGACCGGATCGACTTCGTCATGGTGGTCGGTCCGGCGACGGTGCTCGACAGTACGGTCCTCGGCGACGGCGACATCACCCCGTGGCCAAGCGATCACCGGGCTGTGGTGTCCACCTTCTCCATCCTCCCGTCGGCCACACCGATCCTCGTCTCACCACAGCAACGCCTGTGGACCGCAGGGGATGAGATCACGATCCGCTACCACGCCGGCGTCGTGTCGGGACGGCTGACGCTCACCCTCGACGGCGCGGGCGAGGCCGTCTCGACGACCCCCATCACCGACGCGGACGGGCTCGCACTCCTGGATTCCAGCCGATGGGAGAAGGGGCGCTATGACGTCGCGATCACCGATGACAACGGCACGACCCTCGCCACCGCTGAGATCTGGTTGCAGGATCCCGGCGACGGTCCACAGCTCACCGTTTCTCCCGTGATCGCGCTGGGCGAGCCGATCGATGTCTCCTGGACGAGCGCGCCCGGAAACCGCTGGGACTGGATCGGCATCTACAGACGCGGCGCTGACCCCGACGTCGCCTGGTACCTGCTGTGGTCCTACACGGACGCGACCATCGAGGGTTCCGTCACCCTCGACGAGCATGCGGAGGGGAAGTTCCCACTGCCGCCCGGGAAGTACACCGCGATGCTGCTCGTTGACGATGCCTACGAGTCAGTCGCCACCGCCGATTTCGACATCGGCAACTGAGGCGACGAGAGCACACGCCCGATACACTTGGCACCTGACCAGCCGTGCACTCCCAGGAGGTGCGAGCAGATGATCACGATCCACGACCTTCGAACCTGGAAGGGCGAAGCGAAGCGGTGGACCATGCTCACCGCCTACGACTTCCCGACCGCCCAGATCCTCGACCGAGCCGGTGTGCCGGTGCTGCTCGTCGGCGACTCGGTAGGGCGAAACGTCCTCGGGTACTCGAACGAATTGCCGGTCACGATGGAGGAGATGCTGCACCACACGCGTGCGGTCGCCCGTGGCGCCGAGCGCGCGATGGTCGTCGGCGATATGCCGTTCATGTCCTTCCAAGCCTCGACCGACGATGGGGTGCGCAACGCGGGTCGACTCATCAAGGAGGGCGGCGCACAGGCCGTCAAGATCGAGGGACCGCAGCTCGACTTGATCCACCGGCTCGTCGACGTCGGCATCCCCGTGATGGCGCACGTCGGATTGACGCCGCAGTCGGTCTATGGGCTCGGGGGCTACAAGGTGCAGGGTCGCGGCGAGGCGGCGCACAAGGTGCTCGACCAAGCGCACGCGCTGGAGAAGGCGGGCGCGTTCGCAATCGTGCTGGAGGCGATGCCCGCCGAACTCGGTCGCGACATCACCAGCGAGCTGGAGATACCCACGATCGGGATCGGCGCGGGGCGCGACACCGACGCGCAGGTGCTCGTGATCAACGATCTGCTCGGTCTCAACGAAGACGTGCCGAAGCTGGCGAAGAAGTACGTCGACCTGCGCGCGGTGATGACCGAGGCGATCGCCGCCTTCCAGCGCGACGTCGAAGCGGGCATGTTCCCCGACGAGGGGCACACCTACTCCTAGCGGCTACCCGGCTCCATCGATGCCCGGGCCTATGCTCGCCCCGTGAAGAGCCTGCGGGAGAACTGGGAAGGCACCTTCGTCGTGGTGGTCGCGGCTGCGACCCTCGGGCTGGTCGCCAGGTGGATCCTGCTGGGCAATCCCGGATGGGCGAGCCTGGGGTGGGGCCTCGCGGGGGCTGTTGCCCTCGTGGCCGCCAACGCGTATCGCACGAGTCGCGACCCCGCATTGCTGTGGATCGCCGCGGGGGCCGGTGCACTGTCGGCCGGCTGGCTCACGTACGCAGCAGCCGAGATGATCGATCCGAGTTCGACCTCCGCCGACCTGATCACCAAGCTGAGCAGCCTGGGCAACTACGAAGTCTTCCTCGCCCCGCTCGTCCTTGCGATCTGCCTCGCCGTCATCGTGCCTTTGCGCGACCGCCGGGGGCGGCGGCCCCTGCGCACGATGACCGCGGTCGCCTCGGTCGGCGTTCCCAGCGTGGTCATCGCGATCGCGCTGGTCGCAACGACGTCATCGCCGGGGACGCAGCAGGTCCGCGTGTTGGCCGTGGCCACCGTGATCGTGGGAGGCGTAGCTGCCGTCAGGTCGGTCGTTCGCGGCGGCTGGTACGGCTGGGCGGGAGGCGGTGCCTTCGCGCTTGCGCTCGCCGGGGCAGGAGCCGCCCTGTTCGTAGGCGCCGACACCACGACGACCACGCTGCAAGCTGCGACCGCATGGTTCCTGTACCTGCCGTCGGTGGCGACGGTGATGCTGCTCCTCGGCGTGCTGGCCGCGCAACGAGACGATGCATCACGCATGCGGCGCGCATCCGACCGTGCGACGCAAGTGATGGAAGGGCGCGCCGAGATCGCGAGCGTCGTGGCGCACGACGTCCGCGGCCCCGCGGCCACGATCCGCAGCGTCTCGGGGTCGCTGCGCACGAGCTATGACCGACTCGCCGACCCCGAGCGCCTGGAGTTCGTGCGGATGATCGAACAAGAGTCGCTGCGCCTGCTGCAGGTCGCCGATCAGATGTCGCTCGGCCTCAAGACCGACGCGGGCACCCTCGTTTACGACTTCGTCGTGCGCGATCTCGAAGGCCCGGTCCTGCAGGGGTTGCACGATGCCGATGCCGGCGAGCGCGAGATCCGGGTCGATATCGACGCGAGTCTGTCCGGGCCGATCGACGGTCGCTGGCTCACCGAGGCGGTACGCCAGGGCATCGAGAACGCGATGAAGTTCTCTCCATCCGATACACCGATGGACCTGCGGGTGCAGCCCGATGAAGCCGGGGCGACGATCGAGATCGAAGACCGGGGGCCGGGGATCCCCCACGAACTACGCGAACAGATCTTCCAGAAGTTCTGTCGTTGGCGCCCGACCGGCTATGAAGACCAGCCGGGATCGGGGCTGGGGCTGTTCATCGTGCGATCGATCGCGCGAGCGCACCACGGCGACGCCACTATCGCGGACGGCACGGATGGCGGTACCATCCTGCAGATCCGTCTGCCGCTTGGGGGAATGACGTGACGCCGAACGACGCGACCGTGTCGCTGTTGATCTGTGACGACCACAAGGTACTGACCGACGCCTTGTCGATGGTTGTTGGACTCGACCCGTCGCTGCGACTCGTGGCGGCCCCGGTGCACACGCCGGAGCAAGGCGTCGCCCTCGCGACCGAGCAGCTTCCCGACGTGGTGTTGATGGACGTGATGTTCAAGGGTAGCGAGATGACCGGCATCGAGGCGACCCGTCAGATCAAGGAGGCTTCGCCCGCAACGAAGGTCGTGATCATGACGGCGCACGACGATGACCGGCTGATGGTCGAGGCGGTCGAGGCGGGCGCCTCGGGCTTCCTGTCCAAAGACCTGCCGGCCGACGAGATCTTGAGCGCGACGAAGGCGGCGGCCGAGGGCGAGGTGCTGATCGACCCGGTGACGCTGACTCGCCTGCTTGCGCAGGTCGCACGCGAGCGCGAAGAACAGCGCGATGCGATGGCGCTGCTGAACGATCTGACCGACCGTGAGCGGCAGATCCTGCAGTTGCTGGCAAAGGGCAAGCGGAACGACGACATCGCTTCGGAGCTGTTCATCAGCCCGCAGACGGTACAGACGCACGTCCGCAACATCCTGGGAAAACTGCGCGTGCACTCCAAGCTCGAGGCGGTCGCGTTCGCGGTCAAGCACGGCGCGATCCAGGTCGGCTGAACCCGGCACGCTGCCTTACCGGACATCGGGTATCTAGCGAAACCCCCCTTGGGTCGAAGTCTGCAGTGCGACGACGAAATCCTCAGGGACCACCACCCCCTCGGTGGGACCGGAGACTGAAGGCCCGAGCGAACCCCTCCCTCGCTCGGGCCTTCACTCATGCCGGGGCTGTCGCAGCGCCGAGCGGCGGACCTTGCCGTTAGCGGTGCGCGGCAAGCTCGCGATCAGTCGTAGATCGCGCGGCGCCTTGAACCGCGCGAGTTCGTCTCGACAGTGCTCGCGCAACTGCTCGAGCTGCGGTGGATCGGCCGGATTCGTCGCCACGACCCACGCGACCACGTGCGATCCCCATTCCGCGTCGGGAAGCCCCGCGACGGCGACGTCCGCCACCTTCGGATGGGTTCGGAGCACCCCTTCGACCTCGTCGGGCCACACCGTCTCACCGCCGGTGCGGATCGCGTCGTCGATGCGACCACGGATCTGCAGCGTGGCGTCGTCGACGATGCGGCCGAGGTCGCCGGTCCGCAACCAGCCATCGGTCGTGAACGCGTCGGCCGTCGCCGCCGGGTCGGCCCGGTAGCCGTCCATCAGCGTCGGACCGCGAAGCTCAACGCCGCCGATCTCATCGGACGCATCCGTATGGATGCGCACCCGCGTGGTGTCGAACGGGAGCCCGTCATACACGACACCGCCGCAGGACTCGGTGCTGCCATAGGTCGACACGATGTGTCCACCGAGTGCTTGGGCGTCGCGACGAAGCGATGCATCCAGCGCAGCGCCGCCGACCACGATCGTGCCCAAACCCGACAGGTCGGCCCCGCCGGCCACGAGCCGATGCAGCATCGCCGGCACCACCGACACATGCGCGCCATGTGGCGCCTCGGCAAGCAGCGCGCCCGGTTCGAACCGCTCGAGCACGGTGATCGGTGAACCCGTGAGCACACCGCGGAGCAGCACGAGGAGCCCGCCGACATGCGCCGGCGTGAGACACGCTACCCACGGGTCATACGCCGAGGCATCGAGGGCGTCCAGAGACGATGCGATCGAGGACCCGATCGACGCGAGCGAGAGCTGCGCCAAACGCGGCTCGCCCGAGGTGCCGCTGGTTGCGACGACCGCCCAGGCCCGGTCCGGATCGATCGGCGCCGCGTCGGCAAGCACGGTCTCTTCGCCGGGACGAACGACGACCGAGGGGCGCGCCAGATCGATCAGCCGCTCCTGCTCACGGGCGCTGAGACGCGTGTCGATC
>JANMPG010000253.1:0-4972 GCA_031369745.1 Actinomycetes bacterium | reverse complement strand
CGGGCGTCGTCGCGCACGGGGGCTGACCCCTTCCTCAACCGGATGCTGCGGCGCGACGATACCCGGGGCATGTCCGTTCGAGGGGCTCGCCTGCGTGTGCTCGGTGCCTGCCTGGCTGCGCTCGTCGTGGCCGGTGGCGTCTCGACGACGCAGGCAACGACCGGGGATCGTCTCGACCAGGCACGCGCGCGGTTGCAGGCGTTGAGCGAGCAGGTCGCCCTGCAGCAAGCGGCGGTGCAAGACGCCAGCGCTCGCGCCGACGCCGCCGGGGCGCGCGCCGCCCAGGCCGGCGAAGCGCTCGTGCCGCTGTCGCTGCACCGGATCGGGCTTGCCGAGCGCATGGGGGACACGCAGGCCGAGCTCGAGACCGCGCACGCAGAGCTCAACGCGGCGGCCGTGGAGGCATTCATCGGTTCGCCGGGCACGGTGCCGGGAGCCGACACGCTGGCCACGCTGCTCGGCGCGCAGTCGTTGGAGCAGTTCCAGGATCGGCTCGCCTACAGCGACGCCGTCGCTTTGGACCGAGAGGCCGTGGTCTCGCGTGTCGCGGCCATCGCCGACCGGCTGACGATCCAGGCAGCAACGCAAGACGCGTTGCTCGTGGCCGCCGAGGATGTCCGCGCGCGCCGCAGCGCCGCTCTCGCCGAACAGCAGGTGGCGCTTGCCGACCAGCAGGCGTCGTTGGACAGCGTCAACGCTGCCCGCGACCAGGTGGTCGCGTTGATCGACGAGTTGCGTGCCCGCCTCGCGCCCCAAGACATCGCCTCGGTCGCCGAGGCGTTCCAGGGGCAGGACAACGTGTCGTACGGACAGTGGGCGCGCGCGCTCCTGCGGGTATTGGGAGCTCCCACCTGCCACGAGAACCTCGTCGTCGCGATCGCCTGGCAGGCCCAAGAGGGAACCCAGGCCGCGTGGAACCCATTGGCGACCACGCACCGCATGGACGGCTCCACCGACTTCAACAGCGTCGGTGTGCAGAACTTCCGCTCGCTCGAACAGGGGTTGCAGGCCACGCGCGAAACGATCGACAACGGGTGGGACGTCTACCGCTACGGCGCGATCGTTCGTTCGATGCGGTCGTGCGCCGACCCGCTGGACACGGCGCGCGCGATCGCCGCCTCGAGCTGGTGCTTCGGGTGCACGAACGGGCAGTACGTGATCGGCATCGTGCCCCACGTGGAGGCTTCGTTCGACACCTACTTCAACCTGTGAGTGGCCTCGAAACCGTTGGGCGGCAGGCTGTGTGACCAACGGTTTCAGCTGACTGGGCGACCTGCCGATGGGCTTGGCGGAATCGATGAGGCCCGGGAGGCCATCATGCAGGTCGAGGAACGACGCGCTTGCCCAACGTGCGGCGCAGACAACCCAGACGAAGCGGCGTTCTGCTGGCAGTGCTTCGCGCCGTTCATGCCGGCGCCGGCTATGCCTGGTCCGGGCGCGGGCACGCGGACGCCGGTGCCCGCCGCGCCGAACGGATGGGGACCGGGTGGCACGCCCGCGCCGACGTCTGCAAATCTTCCCCCCGGCGGTGCCGCGAACGCGGGTCGCAACGGCCGCATCGTGAAGGTCGTCGTCGGCGTGGTCGTCGCGCTGGCCGTATCGGGTTTCGTGCGCAACCTCCTGTCGAGCGAGTATCACGTTCCCGGATCGATCGGCGGCATGCCCCGGATCAACAACGCGGACACCGCGCAGTTCGAGCGTGACATGGCGGCCGAGGGTGAGAAGGAGGGCCTCACGATCGAGGCGGCGGTCTACGGAGCGAGCGACACGCCCGACGTGTTGTTCATCCTGGTCAACGGCAAGGCGGCCGAGAACACCGACGAGTTGTTCAACTCGTTCCTGGACGGGATCGCGACCTCGGGAGTCACCGTTGAGCGCAGCAACGCGACGACCGGTTCCTACGGCGACGCGGAGTTCCGCTGCTTGCCGCTCGCGGCAAACGGTGTCGAACCGGTGGCGTGCATCTGGCGAGAGGACGCCAGCGTGGGCATGACGCTGGACCTCACACCGGAGTCCGACGCGGGTGGGGCGCTGAAGGCTGCGTACGACGCGACGCACACCTAGCGCTGCGCGTCGGTTTCCAACAGCGTCATCCGAACGCCCATCACACAGCGGTAGAGCGGATCGTGCGTGAGCGTCGGCGTCGGCACCGCTGCACGTCCGGAGGTCGCAACGCCATCGAGGAAGGCCGCCTGATGCCGCGCCCCCTCCAACTCCCGCAGCAGCGCGGTTGCCTCGGACACGACCGATCTGTCGGTGCCCCCGGCGAGGTCCTCGAGGCGTTCGAGCACATCGTCGATCACCTGGCGCACCACCCGGTTCTCGTAGATGTCGGCGGTGAGCGACCGGCGTTCGTCCAGCGTGTACATCGGGCGTCCCTGGTCGTCGAGGTTGCCGGCCTTGCGCATCGAGCGGATCAACTCGCGCGGCTCGGGGTGGCGGACCAGCGCTTCCTTGGACCAGTGCGGTTCGGTCCGCAACTCGCGCCGGTGCCGGACTTGGAGTTGGGGCAGAACGCCCGCGAGCCCGTTGGCGGATGCGTCGCCGCGAACGGCGTGACGCAGCATCGCGAGCTCACCGCGCGAGGCCCGAGTGGCCGTCGGCTCAGAAGTAGGAGACGAATCCATGCGCATCGAGCTCCGCCCGCATCGCCCGCGCCTTGGTGTTGGCCAACGGGTAGGTGTTGTCGGTCAGCGCGATGAACGCGTCGATCGACGGGCCGGCCGCGCTGTCGCCGCGCAGGCGGGGCAGCACCTTCTGCACGAGCTGCTCGTCGAGCGCGAGCGTCGGATCCGTGCCGATCTCGGTCGCCGCGATCACATAGGCGTTGATCTCGTCCAAGACGCGGAAGCCGAAGGGAGCCACGCGCGCCAGCGAATCCCACACCTCCATGACGACGTCTGCCCACGGGTAGCCGGCCATGTGCGCCGCGACCATCTCGCGCGGCAGCGGCAGCTCGAGGATCTGCGCGCGGTCATACACCTTGTCGGCGAAGCCGTGCGTCGTTTCGTCGATGTTGACCGTGCCGGCGAACTTCAAGTTGGGAGTGAGCTCCACCGTGTGCCCGGCCGCGAGGTCCAACCGAGCGATCCCTTCGCGGGAGCGGACCTCCATCGAGGACAGGAACCGGCTGAAGTAGTGCTCGACGCGCGCAAGGTTCATCTCGTCGAGGATCACGTGGAACTCGCGCGAGATGCGGCCGGCCGTGTTCGCGGCGTTCCACTCCCGCGCAGAATCGGCGACGAACTCGCTGAACGGCGTGTGGTGGTAGAAACCGTCGAGCGGTGAGAGGTAACCGAGCAGATCCTCGTTGGACGACCAGCTCGGGTCGACCGCGATCAGCTTCTGGCGGGCGCCGATCACGTTGGCGTAGGCCTGCGCGAGCCACGTCTTGCCCGTACCGCTCGGACCGCACAGGATCACGAACCCGCGGGTGGACGTTGCGAGGTGGTAGCGGCGGATCACGTCGTCGGAGATCCGGAAGGTCGGGTTCTCGTTTCGGAACCGGCTCACCAGGTCGTCGAAGACATCGCTCGACGTCGCGTGGTCTGCCGTGCTGAGGTTTTCGCTGGTCATGGCCATGGTGTGGGGTTCCTCCGAGCCGTCACCGCGGACCGGCAACGTTCAGCGACGATACCTGTCGGCGCGCGCTCCCGCCATCCGACCTTCGGCCCGGGGGGGTGCCGTTCGGCCAAAGTCACATGGCATCGGCACTATCGAGCGCGGCGAATAGCCGCTGGATCGGCCCCTTCAACCCCAGATCTGCGGCCTGCTCGGTGAGCCCCTGCTCGTCGCGCTCGCCCGCCCACAAGCTGAGCGGCGGGCTCGCGTTGATCGGTACGAGCTCCTGCATCTTCGCGAGATACCCGCGGGCCTCCAGGAGCTTGACTCGGACCGCCGGTTTGATCGCTGGCGAGCTCGCCGCCGCGGCCTCGAGCATCTCGTCGATCGAGCCGAACGCCACGACCAGGTCGCGAGCGGTCTTCTGTCCGACCCCGCGCACGCCGGGCAGGTCATCGGACGGGTCGCCGCGCAGGATCGCGAACTCCGCGTAGCGCGATGCAGGCACGCCGTGCTTGGCCTGGACCTCTGCCTCGTCGAACTCCGTCAGATCCGAGACGCCACGCACCGTGAAGAGCAGCTTGACGATCGGGTCGTGTACGAGCTGGATCAGATCGCGGTCGCCGCTCACGATCTCGATACGGTCGTGCTCGGTGGCCTCGACGCAGAAGGCGCCGATCGCGTCCTCGGCTTCCCACCCTTCGGTCTGTGCCTGGAGCATGCCGGTGGAGGTGAGCACCTCGCGAAGGAGCGTGAACTGCGGTCCGAGATCCTCCGGCTCGGGCGGGCGGTTGCCCTTGTAGTCCGGGTAGATGTCGGTGCGGGCCATCGGCCGCCAGTCGTGGTCATAGACGTGGACCACCTCGTCGGGCCGTCGGTCGACGATCAGCTTGGTAACCATGTCGAGGTAGCCGTGCACGGCGCCGACCGGACGGCCGTCCTTGGCAAAGACACCCGGGTCGCGCAGCGCGAAATACGCCCGGTAGGTCAAGCTCGACACGTCCAGAAGCAGCCTGTGGGTCATTTCAGGAGAGGTTACTGGCGATCGATTGAGTGGGCTCGTCAGCGAAGGATATAAGGGCGAACCCATGTGATCGGTTCGGGGTCATCAGGCTCGATCCACCCCGCTCGGCAGTCGCGGCAGACGAAGGAGTCGGCCAGCCATTCGGTCTCGTGCCACATCACTGGGTGCACGATCTCCCTCGTGAGATGAAGTGCGGGGTCGCATGCCCACTCGATCTCGCTTGATCCGCACGCAGGGCACGTCGTCGGTCCACCGTGGACCACGATGCGGGGGCCAAGTGCGATCTGCTCGCCGGCCAGGTCCGACAACGTCCGTGCCGCCTCTGCGTTGTCGACTCTCGGACGTCCGCGGGGCTCGGCAACGCCGATCTCTGGTTCCTGCCCGCTT
>JANMPG010000252.1:0-29819 GCA_031369745.1 Actinomycetes bacterium | reverse complement strand
CCGGCCGCCAAGAAGTCGGCAGCCAAGCGCAAGCCGGCCAAGCGGAAGGCAGCCAAGCGCAAGCCGGCCGCCAAGAAGTCGGCAGCCAAGCGCAAGCCGGCCAAGCGGAAGGCAGCCAAGAAGCGCTGACGACCGCCCGTTCGGGCAATACGAAGGGGGCCCTCGGGCCCCCTTCCGTATCGCCGGGTCTGCCCCGTGCTAGGCTCGCCGCCGCGCGGGACCCGCGCCTCGCATGACCGAATCCACACCTTCCTCTGGGCCGAACAGCGCACCGATACGTGGCCCGTCGGTCCTCGCGATCCTCGTGGTGCCTTCCGCCGAGCCGGCCCTCCGCGCCTGTCTGAGCGCACTCGCGAGCCAGACGTACGCCGCCCTCGGTGTCCTCGCGATCGATGACGGTTCCAGCGACGATGCGCGCGAGTTGCTCGTGCGGGCCCTCGGTGAGGAGCGGGTGATCCGCCATGACGCTCCGCAGGGCTACGCGCGATCGTTCGATGCCGCTCTCGCCTTGCCGGTCGCCGCCGCCGCCGATCATGTGCTGCTCCTGCACGGTGACGCCGTGCTCGATCCCGACGCGGTCGCAAGCCTGGTCGAGGCAACGACCCTGGCCGGTGTGGAACGGGCCGGCATCGTAGGCGCCAAGGTCGTCGACCTGAACCATCCGCGGCGACTGCGCGATGTCGGCAGATCGATCGACCGCTTCGGCCACGCGATGTCGCCGCTGCAGTCCGATGAGATCGACCAGGGGCAGTTCGATCGTGTGCTGGAAGTCCTCGCGGTCGATGGGTGCGCGATGCTGATCGCCCGCGACGTGTGGCAGGCGATCGGGTCCTACGACGAACGGCTCGGCGCAGACGACGTCGATCTGTGTTGGCGAGCTCAACTCGCCGGCTGGCGTGTCTTGATGACCCCCCGAGCCCGCGTGCAGCACGGTGCGCAGCACCCCGACACACAACAGGATGAGCCGCGGAGCGACCGATACGAGCAGGACCGCATCGCGCTGGCCTCCGTGTTGAAGAACTACGGAGGGGTCACCCTGTCGTGGGTCGTGCCGCTCGGTGTGGCGTTGACCCTCGTGCGCCTGCTCTTCCTGTCGCTCGGGCGACACTTCGAGGAGGCCTATGAACTCCTCGCTGCTCTCGGCTGGAACATCGCGCACCTGCCCTCGACCCTGCGTCGTCGTCGGGCCGTTCAGCGCGTGCGTGCCGTGCGCGACCATGCGTTGCATCACTTCACCGCCTCGGCAGGGCTGCACATCCCACGGTGGTTCCAAACGGCCGAACGCATCCTCGAAGAACAGCGCGAACTCGACGAGCAGGATCCAGGCGCCAGCGTGCGAGGGCTCCGTCGCCGGACGGCGTCGTTCGTATCGGTCCACCCAGTCTTGGTCGGGTCGTTCTTCGGCATCATCGTCGGCGCCTTCGCGGTGCGCGCGCTGCTCAGCCCGGCGGTGCTGACCGGCGGGGCGATCCCCGCCTTCCCGTCGTCGCCGAACGGTTTCTTCCAAGAGCTCGTGTCGGGGTTCCGCGGAACGGGGCTCGGGGGTTCGCTCGCCGCGAGCCCGGCGTTGGCGGCGCTCGGCGGTATCTCGTATGCGACCATCGCGAGCACGGCCTGGGCGCAAAAGGCGATCGTGATCGCCGGGCCTGCCATCGCCACCGTGCTGTGTTACCGCGCCGTCGTGCGCCGCACCGGGCGCCCCGGACCGTCCGTCGTCGCGGCCGCCGCATACGGATTGTCGGCGCTGATGCTGTGGGCGGTCTCGGAAGGGCGCATCGCGCAGCTGTTCTTGATGACCGTGATGCCGCCGCTCGTGGAGCGGGTCGATCTTGCGTTCGCGCGGGATGAGCCGAGCGATGGGCGTTGGCGATTCACCGTGGGCCTCGCGGTGACCATCGCGGTCGGGGTCGCGTCGGTTCCCGGTGCGCTGCTTGCCATTGGCCTCGTCGCGCTCTTCGGGTTGTTGTTCGGCACAGCCCGCGGTCGCGGCCTCGTCCTGGTGGCGGGCGCTGTGATGGGCGCGGCGATCTTGGTGTTCCCGTTCGTGCCGACGATCGCCGGCGCCGGTGGCCACGGCTTGTGGTCGGGCATCGGTCAGCTCGATCCATGGAAGGTGCTGCGGCTATCGCTGGGCGGCGCGCCCGGGGACTGGGCCCCCGCGCTGTTCCTCCCCGTTGCCGCGCTGTTCGGGTTGGCTCTGGCGGGCGGATCGCGTCGTGGCCAGGCGGCGCGCGCAGCGCTCACCGGCTCGAGCGCGCTCGGCCTCGCGTGGCTCTCCGTCGCTGGGTATCTGCCCCAGTGGGCCACCAACGCGCCCGCGTACGCGGCGCTTGCCTGTGTGTGTGCCGTCTTTATGATCGGCGACGGTTTGTCGTCTGCGATCGGTGGCATGGAGCGCTCCTCGTTCGGTTTCCGCCAGATCGGGGGCGTGCTGCTCGCGATCGTGCTGGGGCTCGGATTGTCGCTGCAGGCGCTCGCCGCGATGGTGGGAAGTTGGGCGATCGGCGACGATCGCGTCCCCGCCGCGTGGACCGTCGTCGAATCGGCCGCGCAGGGGTCTTACAACGTCGTGTGGCTGTCGGGAACCGACGGCCTCCCGTTCCCGTCTCCCGGTGGCGACCCCACGGGCATCGTGAGCGCCGGCGGTTCGTCGGTGACGTACGGCTTGACCGATCGCTCCGGCGCGCTCGCGATCGATACGGGCAGGCCGCTGACGGGGTCGGGGGACCCGGCAGTGCGGCAAGCTCTGGCCGACGTGCTGAGCGGCGCGACGGTGCACGGGGGGTCGCTGCTCGCGCCCTTCGGCGTGCATTTCGTGGTCATGCAAGAAGGTGTTGTGCCACAAAGCGCGATCGATGCGTTCGGATCCCAGGTCGACTTGGAGCTCGTTCCGTCCGCCGGACTGATCATCTTGCGAAACGTCGTGGACGTGCCCCCTGCCGGGGTGTTGCACGCCGACAAGGCGACGGGCGCGATCGTCGCTTCCTCAGATCCGGACGTGATCCAGCGCTTCGAGGCGGTCCCCACGACGCCGCTCGCGTCCAACGACGCAGGTTGGACGGGGGGAGCCGAAGGCGGCAACCTGGCCGTCGTCGCCACGGAGTTCGATGGCGCCTGGCAACTGTCGGGCTCGACGGCCCAGCCGCAGCGCTCGTTCGGTTGGGGGACTGCGTTCACCGATGTGCCCGCGGACGTGACGATCCGCTACGGCGATCAACTGCCCCGAACGATCACCATGTGGCTGCTTGCGATCGTGTGGGGCGCCGCCCTGTGGATCACGCGAAAGCCGGTTCGTCGATGAGGGCCGGGGGACGCGTGTTGCTCGCGATCGCGCTTGCGGTGCTGGCGATCGTCGGTGCCTCTGCTGCCGAGCGACTCGGCACCGCGCAACCGGTCGAGGCGGCCGCGAGCACCGCGGTGTCGTCCATCTGGCTGTGCCCGCACGGAGGCGGTAGCGACTGGCAGGGCACGATCGAGATCGCGAACCCAGGGGACGCGCCCGTGGAGGCCCGGTTACACGCACTGGGCCGCCGCGGTCCGTCCACGGTCGGCGTCGTGGTGGTTCCCGCGCATGGCGAAGTGGTCCGCGCTGTGCCGGCAGCCGTGCGTGGAGCCGCGACGGCGGTGGAGATCTTCGGCGGCTGGGCGGCGGTCGGCTGGGTCGTGCGTGCCGGCGGTGCGGAGCACGGCATCGGTGCCGAACCGTGCACCTCCACCCCAGCGACTGACTGGTCGGTGGTCGACGGGGTGACGACGAAGAACACGCGCTCGTATCTCATCGTCATGAACCCGTTCGCATCGGATGCCGTGATCGACGTCGCGCTGTTCCTGCCCGACTTCCCGCCGGTGCGCGACGCGGATTGGACGGACCTACCGGTGCGAGCCGGGCGAAGCATCGCGCTGGACCTCGGGTCCCGCGCGCTGGGTGCGTCGATCGTCGGGGCACAGGTGGTCGCGACGCGGGGCCGGATCGCCGTGTCGTCGTTGTCGATACGTAGCGGGGGTGGCGTCCGCTCGGTTCTCGGCTCCACAGTCGCTTCCTCGCGATGGATCCTCCCGGTCACGGGAGGCACGGGCGGGGGAACGGTGTCACTGCTCGTTCCCGGCGACACCGGCGTCCGGTTCGCTGCCGCTCAACTGTCGGGGAGCCCACCCCAGACGGCGGGCAATCTGACGGATGTGCGCCAGGGCGGCACGTCGACGTTGTCCGAGCAGGTCACGACGTCTGGTGCCTCTGCCATCGTCGTGCGGGTGGATGCCGGCGGCCTGGTCACCGCAAATCTCCGCGCGGGCGGGGCCGGCTCTGACGACGCCGCCACGGGAGGTACCGCGATCCCGCAGCCGGCGTGGGTGGTCCTACCCGCGGCGGTCGGGGGTTCGAGGCAGGCCTCGCTCGTGCTCGTCAACGACGGTGACCGGCCGGTCACCGCAAGGCTGCAGTTGCTGCCCGAAGGCGGCGGCGGGACGGGCGAGGAGATCACCGTGATCGTGCCGGCTGCCGGCGCGCTCGGGGCGCCGAGCGCGTTCTTGCGCCGCGATCCCGGGGCGGCGGTGCTGGTCGTCGCCGATGGGGATATCGTCGCCCTCGGTTCGGGCATCGCCGGCGCTGATTCGAACGTGTGGTACGCGATGGCGCTCGGGGTGCCGGTTCCGACCCACGTGCTCGGCTAGCGCGCTTCTTGGTTGCGCGGCGGTATCATCTGTCATCCAACTTCCCGCGTCTGGTTAGGTTCGTGATGGCCACAGGTAGACACGTGCACAAGCGCCGAGGGGGCATCGTCCTGCTCATCCTCGGTGCGGTGATCGCGACCGTGCTGGTCGCGTTCGGTGGCGCCGCCTATGCCGGCTTCCGCTATGAGCGCTCGCACGCCGACCGCATCATGCCCGGGGTGACGATCGGCGGCGTCGACGTCAGCGGCATGACTCGCACAGAAGCGCTCGATGCCGTGCGCGGGGCGGCGGCGGAGACCTTGTCGCGATCGTTGACGCTGACCGTCGGGCAGGAACATTGGACGGTCACGCCCAAGACCCTGGGGCGCCGTGCTGCGGTCTCGGCCGCGGTGCGCGAAGCGATGTCTGCCGGGGCTCAGTTGTCCACGCTGGATCGAGCCTGGCACCGGGTGCGCGACGAGGCGATCGGTGTCAGCGTGCCGCTGGGATTCACCACCGAAGGCGCAGGGGTCGAGACGTTCGCCGCGATGGTTGCGCGCCGCTCGTTCGCGGCGGCGCGCAACGCGTCGATCGACATCAACGCCGATCACGCAGACATCACGTTCGTCCGGGCTCGGGTCGGCGAGAAGCTCGATCTGCCGAGCGCGACCGCGGCGATCGAGACCGCCCTGGCCGACGGCGACACGAGTCTGCGTCTGCGCACCCGCGCTGTGCATCCGAAACAAACCGAGGCCACGATGGGCCGCACGATCGTGGTGCGCGTCGATCAGAACCGTCTATACCTGTACGACGGCTTCAAGGTGATCCGCACGTTCGCGGTGGCGACCGCCAAGCCCGGCTTCACGACGCCGACCGGGGTGTGGCGCATCTACGACAAACGGGTCGACCCCACGTGGTACAACCCCGCCCTCGACGGATGGGGAGCCGACCTGCCCGCGGTCATCCCGGGTGGTCCTGGCAACCCCATGGGCACGCGCGCGATCTACATCGATGCTCCAGGGCTGATCCGCATCCACGGCACTCCCGATGATTCCTCGATCGGGCGCTACGCCTCCCACGGGTGTATCCGCATGCACAACAGCGAGGTCGAACAGCTCTTCCCGATGATTCCGGTGGGGCAGCACGTGATCGTGGTGGGCACCAGGCCCGCCGGCGCGGCGTACTGGAGCACCCCGACGGCCTCCGACATCTGATCGGGCGAACACTCCCGACCTACTTGGAAATCACAGCGATGTGATTTAGGCTGCCCGCCATGCGAGTGTGCGCGAAGATGCGATGTGGGAATGAGCCGATGGCCACGGTGACGCTGGTCTATCAGGAGCGACAGGTGGTGGTCGCCGATCTGCGTGCGGAGCGAGACCCGAACCTGCTCGACCTGTGCGACGAGCATGTCCGGCGGATGACGGCGCCGGTGGGCTGGGTCGTTCGCGATCTGCGCGAGGCCGAGCCGATCGCCGTGTAAGCCGGGCCATACGCCCTCGGTCCTCTGGTCACCCGTGACATCCCCCGGGTCAAGCGTCGATCGCGACCTCGGGGGCGCTGGAACGGACCCGCGGCCGACTCAAGAGATGACGGCGCGGTGCTATGGTCACCGCTACCCCCTCGCACCAGACTGGACGCACGATGCCTGAGACCTCCGGGACCTGCCCCGAATGCAAGCAGGGCGATCTGATCGCCATCTCGATGAGCCTGAGCGATCGCGAACTGACGTTCACAACGTGCCACATGTGTGAATCGAAGTGGTGGTTCCGCGACGGTGAGCTCGTTCCGCTCACGTCGGTGATCGACCTCGTCGTTCGCAAGTAATCGCCGAGCGGTCGCGTTCCGCCCTCGCTCGGTAGGATGCGAGACCGTGACCGAGCGCGATCTCAGCCGCATCTTCAAGGCCTACGACGTGCGTGGCGTGGTGCCCGACGACCTCGACGCTGACCTGGCCAGAGACATCGGAGCCGCCTATGCCCGCATCACGGACGGCCGGCCCGTCCTGATCGGGCGCGATTGCAGACTGTCCTCTCCGGAGCTGGCGGCCGCGCTGTCCGAGGGGATCGTGTCGCAGGGCAGTGACGTCGTCGATCTCGGCCTCGCGTCGACCGACCTGCTGTACTTCGCGAGCGGCGCTCTCGATCTGCCGGGCATCATGCTCACGGCGAGCCACAATCCCAAGCAGTACAACGGGTTGAAGTTCTGTCAGCCGGGTGCTCGACCGGTCGGCGAGGACACCGGCTTGCGCGATATCCGCTCGATCGTGCAAGCCGGCGTCGCGCCCGCCGCGGGCCCGCGCGGGCACGTCGAGCACCGAGATCTTTTGGACGACTTCGTCGAACACGTGTTGCGCTTCATCGACGTAGACGCGATCCGCCCGCTGACGATCGTGGCCGACACCGCCAACGGGATGGGGGGTCTCGTCGTGCCCGCGGTGATGCAGCGACTGCCGGTGACGATGCACTACCTGTTCCCCGAGCTGGACGGCACGTTCCCGAACCACCCTGCGGATCCGCTCAACCCGGAGAATCAGCGAGATCTGAAGGCGGCCGTCCTCGACCATGGAGCCCACGTCGGCCTGGCATTCGACGGCGATGCCGACCGCGTGTTCCTGATCGACGAGCGGGCCGAAGACGTGAGCGGCTCGCTGCTCACGGCAGTGGTCGCGGCCTCGATGCTTCGCGCCGAGCCCGGCGCGAAGATCGTGTACAACCTGATCTGTTCGTGGGTGGTCCGCGAGACGATCGTGGCCAACGGCGGTGAGCCGGTACGGACCCGGGTGGGGCACTCCTTCATCAAGCAGGTCATGGCGGACACGGGCGCGATCTTCGGCGGCGAGCACTCGGGGCATTACTACTTCCGCGAGAACTACCGGGCGGATTCCGGGTTGATCGCCGCGGTCATGATGATCGCGGAGCTGTCGAGCGGTGAGGGGGCGCTGTCGTCGCTGCTCGCACCCTATCGGCGCTACGCGGACTCCGGCGAGATCAACTCGGTCGTCCTCGACCAAGCTGCCAAGCTCGAAGACCTTTCCCGGCTGCTCGCCGACGGGCGCCAAGATCGCCTCGATGGGCTGACGGTGGAATACGACGACTGGTGGTGCAACGTGCGCCCGTCCAACACCGAGCCCCTGCTTCGCCTCAATGTGGAGGCCCGCACGGCGGAGTTGTTGGAGGAGCGCACCGCCATGTTGCTCGACGTGATCCGCGACCAAGGAGGTACTCGTGACGCTTGACCCCGACCTCGTGCAGATCCTGGTGTGTCCCAACGACCGTGGCGAGATCGACTACTTACAGGACCAGCAGGTGATCGTGTGTCGCACGTGCGGCTACCGCTACCCGGTGCGCGACGACATCCCCGTGATGCTGATCGACGAAGCAGAGAAGCCCTGAACGTGCCCGACGCCGTGGTCGACTTGGACGACGTCGGCGCACTGCAGCGCCTCGATGCCGCCGACATGCTCGGCACGGGTGGCGCGCTCGGCGACCACGTGGCGGCCGGCTACGCGGCCGGCATCGCGACGACGGGGCTGCCGTCGCTGGAAGGCGTGACGTCCGCGGTGTTCTTGGGCATGGGGGGTTCGGCGGTCGCGGGGGATGTGCTGCGTCAGACCTTCCGCGACCGGCTGCCCGTGCCCGTCGACGTCAACCGTTCGCCGATCCTTCCCGAGTACGCCGGGCCGAGCACCCTGGTGCTGGTGTCGTCCTTCTCGGGCGATACGTCCGAGACGTTGTCCGCGGCGCGCGAGGCGGTTCGTCGCGGCTGCCGCATGATCGCGATCTCTTCGGGTGGTCAGCTGGGGGCGCTATGCGCCGACCAGGGGATCGCCGTGGCTCCGGTGCCGAGCGGCTTTCAGCCCAGAGCCGCCCTTGGTCACCTCGCCTTCGCGATGTTGGGGGCACTCGAGGCGGCCGGCCTGCTCCCACCGCTCGCCACCGACGTTGCGGAAACGGTCGCCTCGCTCAACCAGCTGATCGCCGGGCTGGGTCCCGACGTGCCGGAAGCCGACAACCCTGCCAAGGATCTCGCCACGTGGCTCGGCGACCGCATCGCCGTGGTCTGGGGCGCAGAGGGGATCGGCGCTGTCGCCGCGATGCGCTGGAAGACGCAGCTGAATGAGAACGGCAAGGTGCCGGCCTGGAACGCCGCCATGTCGGAACTCGACCACAACGAGGTCGTGGGTTGGGTCCGTCCATCGGGCTCCTTGCACTCGGTGATCGCGCTTCGCTCCGACCACGAGCACCCCGAGCTTGCGGCGCGATTTACGCTGTCGACCGATATCGCACAGGCGGCGGGCGCCGAGATCCGCGAGGTCACGGTCACCGGGCGTTCGCGCCTCGCGTCATTGTTGTCGTTGATCGTGATCGGAGATTTCGCGAGCTGCTACGTGGGGCTTCGCCGCGGACAAGACCCGACCCCCGTGCAAGCCATCGCCGGGTTGAAAGCCGCCCTGGCCGCGATGGACCTGGGATGAGCACGGGGGTGCCCGGACCCGCGGACCGATCGGCGGACTCGGCCGCCGCACGGGTCCGCGAGGTCTCGACGCTCGTGCCAGATGTCGCCGTGGTACTCGGCTCCGGACTCGCCGACGCGCTCGGCGATTCGTTGCAGATCGCAACGACGATCGCGTACACCGACCTTCCCGGATTCGTTGCGACCGGCGTGCCGGGGCATGTCGGACAACTACACCTCGGCACGCTCGCGGACGTGCCGGTTGCAGCGTTCAGCGGTCGGTTCCATCTATACGAAGGTCACGGACCCGATGTGCCGGCGCTCCTGCCGCGCCTCGCACACGCGCTCGGCGCGCGGGCGATGGTCCTGACGGCAGCCGTCGGCGCGCTCGCGCCCGGCTTGGCCACGGGCACGGCGATCGTGTTGCGGGACCACATCAACATGATGGGGGAGACGCCGCTTCGCGGATGGCGGTACCCCGACGGCATGCCCGCCTTCGTGAACGCGCGCGCGGTCTATGACCCCGCTTGGCGCGAGCTGACCCTCGAGCGCGCGGCGGCGTTGCAGATCGAGGCCGTCGACGGCGTGTACGCCGCGATGCGGGGCCCTGCCTTCGAGACCCCTGCCGAGGTGCAGATGCTGGATCGATTGGGCGCGACCGTGGTTGGCATGTCGGTGGTTCCCGAATCCCTTCCGGCGCATGCGCTCGGCATGAAGGTGCTCGGTATCTGTAGCCTGACCAATGCGTTCGCAGAACATGTCAGCCATGAGGAGGTGCTGCGCGTGTCCCACCAGACCGCGGCCGCCATCGGGAGGCTCCTCGTGGATCTGTTCCCCCGCCTCCCCCGAGAAGGAGTGTGAGATGTCAGACATCAAGGACCCGTCACTGGCAACCGTCGGGCGTGAGCGGATCGGCTGGGCCGGCGGCGAGATGCCCGTGCTCGCGCAGATCAAAGAGCGGTTCGAAAAGGAGAAGCCGCTGCAGGGCATCAAGGTCGCGGCCTGCCTGCACGTGACGACCGAAACCGCCAATCTGATGGAAACCCTGTCGGCCGGTGGCGCCGAGGTCCTGCTCGCCGCGTCCAACCCGCTGTCGACGCAAGACGACGTCGCGGCCGCGCTCACCGAGCAAAGTGGCATCGAAACCTTCGCGATCAAGGGCGAGGACAACGACACCTACTACAGGCACCTGAACGCCATCTTGGACATGAAGCCGCAGATCTCGATGGATGATGGGGCAGACCTGGTGCACGTGCTGCACACCGAGCGCATCGACCAGCTCGCCAACGTGATCGGGGGCACGGAGGAGACCACGACGGGCGTGATCCGATTGCGGGCGATGGCCGCCGAGGGGGCCCTGTCGTACCCGATCGTGTCGGTCAACGACGCCGATACCAAGCATCTGTTCGACAATCGTTTCGGGACCGGGCAATCCACGCTCGACGCCGTCATGCGAGCGACGAACCGCCTGCTTGCCGGTCGCACGATCGTCGTGGCCGGTTATGGCATGTGCGGCCGCGGCGTTGCATCCCGCGCTCGGGGCATGGGTGGCCACGTGATCGTCACTGAGGTCGATCCGACGGCCGCCCTGGAGGCCTTGATGGAAGGGTTCCGGGTGCTGCCGATGCGCGAAGCCGCTCGCATCGGGGATCTCTTCATCACCGTGACCGGAGACACGAGTGTGATCCGGCGCGAGCACATGGAGCTCATGAAGGACGGCGCGATCGTGTGCAACAGCGGTCACTTCGACGTCGAGATCGACAAGGAGAGCCTGCGTGAGCTGGGGACCGGCGGTGTCCGGCACCTGCGCGAGTTCGTCGACGAGTACACGTTGGCCGACGGACGCCGTATCAACCTGCTGGGCGAAGGCCGCCTGGTGAACCTGGCGGCTGCCGAAGGTCACCCTGCTGCGGTGATGGACATGTCCTTCGCGAACCAGGCGTTGTCGGTGGAGTGGATGGTCAAGAACCACGCCGAACTGGAGAACCGCGTGTATCCGGTGCCCGTCGACATCGACAAGGAGGTCGCTCGGATGAAGCTGCGGGCGATGGACGTCGACATCGATGTGCTGACGCCGGAGCAGGACGCATACCTCCACTCGTGGAAGCAAGGCACGTGAGGACGGGCTAGGCTGCCTGCCGATGGACGACGTCGTCGCGATCCGAGCCAGATTCGAGCGGTTCCCCGCTGCGGTCAAGGGCGCCTTCCTGATGCGGGGAGCCGATGGGATGCCGCATCAGGTTCGCCTGGACGCAGCCCGTGCGGCCGAGCTCGGCGGGGGCGCTGGCTACGTCGTGCCGATCGAGGCCGTGGTGCTCGAGATCGCGCCCACACAAGACACGTTCGTGCCCTTCGAGATCTCGACGATGGAGATGGCCGCCGGGTGGTATCGACTCGAGTGCGACGTGATCGTCGACGGTGAGGCAGCGGTGGTGCGCCCGGGTGACCGGTTCGCGATGCCGTGGCCTCGCGCCGCGGTGCGAAAGGGCAGAGTCACGATCGGCAAGAAGATCGCGGCCATCGCACTCGAGACGCTCGAGTGTCTCGGCGACACGACTCGACTGTCGTTCGCCGCCGACGCGGAGCCGGCGATCTCGTTGACGGTCGACGGTCGGCCGCACCCGGTGCTCGAGATCGACTTCGACGAGGAAGCGGGGCGTGGCCACGTGGTCGGCTACCCGGTGCTTCGGGCCGATCAGCGGCTCGCGATCGAACTACCCGGTGAGAGCCCGGTCGAGGTCGCGCTTCCCTAGCATCGTGTCGGTGGCGGCCGCTAAAGTTGCCGCATGTTTGGCCGCGCATTCGATGCCGTGTATCCACGGTCCTGCGCGGGGTGTGGTTCGGGGGCGTGGCCATTCTGCGGCGAGTGCGCGAGCGCCTTGCGACCGCTGCAACGCCCGTGGTGTGAGCGATGCGGCGCGCCGTCGGTCTCGTCGGTGCCGTCGTGTCCCGACTGTCCACCGCCGGCGGTCAGCTCCGCGCGAGCCGCGTTCGTCTACGACGGTCCCGCCCGTCGTGCCGTTCACCGACTGAAGTTCTCCGGTTGGCGTGATGTCGCCGCGGCGATGGGCGTGGCCATCGCTGCGGCCGGCGTGCCAACGACGGTCGACGTCGTGACGTGGGTACCGCTCGCTCGTGGTCGGCGAGCCGAGCGCGGTTTCGATCAAGCACGAGCCCTGGCGGTCGCGCTCGGACGTCGCGTCGACCTGCCCGTGGAGCGGTTGCTTCGTCGGCCCGTCGCGACGACGCCGCAGGCAAAGCGCTCGGGCGTCGAACGGCGCACGGCTCTCGAAGGGGCGTTCCGGGCGGTTCGGCGGGCGCCCGAGCGGGTTCTGCTCGTCGACGACGTCTTGACCACGGGAGCCACGCTTGCCGCGTGCGCGACGGCTCTTCGCGAGGCCGGAGCCCTCGAGGTGCACACTGCGGCAGCCGCCCGGTCCTTGCCGCATCGAGCATTGCACCGGCCGTCGCAAGCCGCCTATCCTCGGGTGGGCTCTCGTTCGGGTCTGTGGTTGCCCGGGGATGCACCCCGGTAGTCGATGCCAGCCGCGGGCGAAGCGACCCACGTAAGGCCACCGTTGGTGGCTGAGCATGGCGCGGTTTAGATGTAAGTCCTGCCCCGGGCAACCGGGAGAGGGCGGGAGTACGGCCGCCATGGACGTCCAGGCGGCCGCGCGAGCGCTTCAGCAGGCGAGTGTGGGGACAAAGACCAGGTCAGCCGGACGGGAGCCCACCATCACCGACGGGAGGATCACCACCATATGGATATGACCTTCATCGGGCGGGGTATCCAGGTCACGAACGAGATCCGGGCCCTCGCCGAGCAGAAGCTCACGCCGCTGGGTCGCATCGAGCCACGGGCGACCAACCTGGAGATCGAGCTGATCAACGAGCATCACCCCAAGCCGGGCGGCCTCAAACGAGTGGAGGCTGCTTTGCGCATCCCGCGCAAGACTTTCCGCGCACATGCCGAAGCTCATGATGTGTCGACAGCGATCGATCGGGTTCGCGACAAGCTCGAACGGCAGTTGCGCGACCACCACGGCAAGAAGAAGGCCGCGCATACGAAGGGTGCATTAGGATACGTGGAAGCCGCGACGACAGAGCCAAACGCGGAGTAGGCGGCGGAAGGAGCACGGGTGACGAAGATCGGCGACAGCGAACGACTCCGCGTGATGGTCGTGGACGATCACGCGTTGTTCCGTCGGGGCCTCGAGATGGTGCTCGGTGCCGAAGAGGACCTGGAACTCGTCGGTGAGGCCTCCGACGGGCAGGAAGCCGTCGAGAAGGCTCAAGAGCTGATGCCCGATGTCGTCCTCATGGACGTCCGCATGCCCCGCCGATCCGGGATCGAAGCCACGACGCAGATCCGGGACCTGATCCCGCATGCCAAGATCTTGATGTTGACGATCAGCGACGAAGAGGCCGATCTGTACGATGCGATCAAGGCCGGCGCCTCGGGATACCTGCTGAAGGAGATCCCGATCGAAGAGGTCGCCGACGCGATCCGCAGCGTCTGGGCGGGCCAGTCGCGGATCTCGCCATCGATGGCGTCCAAGCTCCTCAACGAGTTCGCGGCGATGTCGAAGGCAACCGACGAGCGCCCGCCGATGCCATCTCCGCGTTTGACCGACCGCGAGATGGAGGTGCTGCGGCTCGTCGCGCAGGGCCTAAACAACCGCGATATCGCCAAGCAGCTGTTCATCTCGGAGAACACGGTCAAGAACCACATCCGCAACATCCTGGAGAAGCTGCATCTGCACTCGCGCATGGAGGCGGTCGTCTACGCCGTTCGCGAGAAGATGATCGAGATCACCTGAGCTGTGACCGATCCCACGATCGAGGCGGCACGCGACATTTTGGGCGACTCGCTCATCGAGTTGCGCAAGGCGCTCGACGGATGCTCGGCCGAGGAGCTGAATCGACGTCCCGCCGGTGAAGACACGAACGGGCTCGCCGTGTTGGCGACGCACGCGCTGCACAGCTCGAGGTCGTGGCTGAGCCTCGCCGTGGGCGTGCCGCTTCCCGATCGAGACCGTGACGCGGAGTTCCTGGTCGTGGTTGCGGACGCCGCCGAGTTCATGGCGACGTTCGATGCGCTCGCGGCGGAGTGCACAGCGTTCGTGGGATCCGACGCGGCGTTCGATCCGGCTCGGCTCGCAACCCCAACATGGCGCACGTACGATCCCGATCAGCCGGTCACGGCGGCCTGGGCGCTGCTCCACGCGCTCGAGCACCTACGGGAGCACGTGGGGCACGCGCAGCTCACGCGTCAGGTCTTGGAGTCCTGAACCCTTAGGCCTTGTAGGCGATCCGCACGCGCTCCGGATGCAGGGCGAGCGACAGGAAGCTCACCGCGAACACCGCGCCGAGCGTGAGGGCAAGTAGCGAGGCCTGCGCGACGGTGGCGCCCTGCGCTTGGAGCAAGAGCCACCCGATGATGACGATCAGCATCGCGTTGCCTGCGCGAGCTGCGGTACCGATCGCCACCTGCTCGAGCGTGGGGTCGGTTGTGCGGCGAAGCCGCAGCAGCATCCATACGATGGCGGCCCCCGCCAGACCGAGTGTCGACGAGATCGCGGGTGGACCGCTCACCGCGGCGACGAGGATCGCGGTGCCGGCGATCGCGCCGCCGATGCTGATCGCGCAGGTGGCGTTCTTCCCCAATCGCAGGAGGGCGGTCTGCTTGCCGCCGGTCGCGTCGCCCAAGCGGTCGCGGATGTCCTTCAAGATGATGCGTGCGAAGAACAGCACGCACAAGCCGAGCAGCAAGGGCGCATCGACGCCGCGCCAGACGTCGTCGGCAACGACGATCCCGAGCCAGTAGGGGAGCGCCACGTATGCCACCGTCAGGGCGACCGGCGCGAGCGTCCATCGCCGCGACAGCCGAACCGGACCGACGGAATAAAAGACGTCGACGGCCAGACACAAGCCGATGACACCGATCCCGACAGGTCCGAGCGGGATCGCCGCCACGATCGCGACGCCTGCCGCGACCCCGCTCGTGCGTCGCAGCTCGCCGACCGTCGCGATCCCCTGCGCCAGGGGCCGTCCGCGATCGGCCAGCCGGTTGACCCGGTCGATGTCGACGTCGGCCACGTCATTGAGGCTGGTCGCGACCGCATACGACGCGGCAAGCGCGACCGTCGCCGCCAGCAGATCCCACGACACGGTCGGTCGCGCGTGGCGTGCGATACCGAGCACCATGAACGTCCACATGGTGATGGCCACCTTCGGGCGGGTCATCCGCGCGAGCAGGCTTGCCGTCCGCGCGATCATTTCGGCGTCACCGACTTCAGCGGCCAGATCGCGACGACCGCCAGCAAGAACACGATCCACAGCACCTGAAAGATCACCAGGAACGCCAGCACCACCCACGCGAGCGTGAGATACACCGAGGACGTTGCCAGCGTTCGCGTTCGGCGCGCCGTGTCCTGAAACCCCAGGCCGATCAGACACGCCGCGATGAACAGCGAGATCGCGATGCCAAAGGTCTCGAGACCGGTCACGACGAAACGCAGGTAGTCGAGGGGCGCCGAGGTCAGCAGGATCGTGACGCCGACGCCCCCGACCAGCGCGAGGAGCACGAACACGACGGCCGGTCGAAAGCTGGGTCCCTCGGGGGGTGGCACCGGGCGGAGGACAGCTGCCAGGAACCATACGATCGCGGCGTACAACAGTACGATCGTGACCGCGATCACGATGATGAGCCCGCCCGAGCTGAAGCCGGCGACGTTTTGGATGTCTTCGTGCCGGTTCCCTTGGTACAGGGCGGTCGGGCCCATCGCGAACTTCGCGAGGGCGATCGCCGCGAAGCCCCCACCCAGAGTGATCGCGGCTCGAGCGGAGGTCCCGATGCGATGCGCCGCGATGGCGACGGTGATCAACCCGACCATCGACATCAGGATGCCCGCAGCGGCGAACATCGACGTCGGCGGCACGCGTCCACTGCGATCTTGCATGTTGACGACCACGAGTAGACCGGCGCCGCCGGCGACGAGCGCGATCAACAGCCACGCGGCCATATCCCGCACGACGCGACGCGATCGAGACGACGTGTCCGCGTCCGGCGCATCGAGATCGGGTCGTGTTGGACGATCGGCCATCAGCCGACGCTACCCCGGGGCACCGTGCCGGGCAAGGGTACGCTGTCCAGATGACCGACTCCGGCGAACGCAACGTCGCGCAGCTTCTCGTGGCATGTCTGGAGAACGAAGGCGTCGAGTACGTGTTCGGGCTCCCCGGGGAGGAGAACCTGCACGTGATCGACGCGATTGCGGATTCGTCGATCCGGTTCGTGACCACGCGCGATGAGCGCGGTGCGGCGTTCATGGCCGACACGTACGGCACGTTGACCGGTCGAGCGGGTGTGTGCTTGGCGACACTAGGCCCCGGCGCGCTCAACCTGATCTTAGGCATCGCGAACGCGCAGCTGGACTCCCACCCGCTGGTCGCGCTCATGGCTCAGGCGGGCCTCAATCGCCTGTACAAGGAGTCGCACCAGGTGGTCGATCTCGTTGCCCTGTATCGGCCCGTCACGAAGTGGGGCGACATGATCACCCTTCGGGACGCCGCGCCCGAGATGGTGCGCAAGGCGTTCAAGCAGGCGCAGACCGAGCGACCTGGAGCGACGTTCATCGTGTTGCCCGAAGACGTGGCCGAACGACTGACCGACGCCACGCCCCTCAAGGTGAACGTGCCCCGCGACCCGTCGCCGTCCGAGGAGCAGGTGCATCGCGCGGCGCACGCGCTGTCACAGGCCAAGCGCCCGGTCGTCCTGGCAGGTGCGGGTGTTGCTCGCGATCAGGCTGTCGCAGCGCTCCGGCGCTTCTCCGAGCGGTTCCGCATGCCGGTGGCCACGACGTTTCAGGGTAAGGGCGTGATGCCCGACGATCACCCCAACGCCCTCGGCACGATCGGCTTCATGGTCAAGGACTACGCGAACTTCGGATTCGACCAGGCGGATGTCGTCGTGGCCGTGGGGTACGACATCGTCGAGTACTCGCCGGTGCGGTGGAACCCCGACGGGGACAAGCGGATCATCCATATCCACCGCACCGTGGCGGAAGTGGACGCGAACTACGAACTCGAGGTTGGCGTCCAGGGTTCGATCGGCGAAGCGCTCGACGCGATCGCGGAGGCCTCGGTGGTGCATCCGGTCACCGGCGCCGTGCCGCCCGTCAAAGACCTGTTGCGAGAAGAGTGGGAGCGCGGCGCCGCTGACGCGTCGTTCCCCATGGCACCGGCCCGGATCGTGCACGATATCCGCGCCTCGATGGGACGCGACGACATCGTGCTGTGCGACACGGGGGCCGCCAAGATGTGGATGGCGCGGCTGTATCCGACCTACGAGCCAAACACCTGCCTGATCTCCAACGGGTTGGCAACGATGGCGTTCGCCCTGCCCGGTGCGATCGCCGCCAAGATGGTGCATCCCGAGCGAAAGGTGCTCGCCACGATGGGCGACGGCGCATTCCTGATGAGCGTCGCCGAGCTGGAGACCGCGGTGCGAGAACGCGTCCCGCTGGTCGTGCTCGTGTGGATCGACGGAGGCTACGGGCTGATCGGGTGGAAGCAAGACATCCATTTCGGTCGGCGCTCGGCCGTGTCGTTCGGCAATCCGGACTTCGTGACCTTGGCGGAGAGCTTCGGGGCCGCCGGCTATGAGATCCACGCGGCCGACGAGTTGTTGCCGACGCTGGACGAAGCGCTCGCCGGCGATGGGGTCAGTGTCATCGCGTGTCCGGTCGACTATGCCGAGAACACCCGGCTGGTGGAGCGGCTGGGCGGGCTCGACGCCGCGATGTGAGCGCCGTGCGGTCCTCCCGGGGCTCAGCGCCGGCGCGGGTACGATAGGAAGCCCGACGCGAACCGAACGAAGGAACCACTATGCCGATCCTCGACAAGCTGTCCAACCTGGGCGAAGGCCGGAAACTGAAGAATCTCCAGGAGCTGGCGCGCCTGGTCAATACGTTCGAGCCCGAGGTGGAAGACCTCAGCGACGACGAGCTGCGCGCGAAGACCGGCGAGTTCCGCCGGCGGATCGACAACGGGGAATCACTGGACGATCTGCTCGCCGAAGCGTTCGCCGTCACTCGCGAGGGCGCGTGGCGCACGATCGGCCAGCGGCACTTCGACGTGCAGCTGATGGGTGGCGCAGCCCTGCACCAAGGCAATATCGCCGAGATGAAGACCGGCGAGGGCAAGACCCTCGTGTCCACCCTTCCCGGCTACCTGAACGCCCTTGCGGGCCAGGGCGTGCACTTCGTGACGGTCAATGACTACCTCGCCAAGCGCGACTCGGAGTGGATGGGTGGGATCTACCGATTCCTCGGGCTGGACGTCGGGCTGATCCAGTCCGACATGACACCGGCGCAGCGCCGTCCGGCGTACAACGCCGACATCACCTACGGGACGAACAACGAGTTCGGGTTCGACTACCTGCGCGACAACATGGCGATGCGCCTGGATCAATGCGTGCAGCGCGGCTACCACTTCGCGATCGTGGACGAGGTCGACTCGATCTTGATCGATGAGGCGAGAACGCCGCTGATCATCTCCGGCATGGTGTCGGACGCGGCCAAGTGGTACCAGACGTTCGCCCGCGTCGCTCCTCGATTGACGCGCGATGAGGACTACGAGGTCGAGGAGTCGAAGTTCCAGGTCGCGGTGACCGAGCGCGGGGTGGCTACGGTCGAGGAGATCCTCCAGATCGACAATCTCTACGACGACGTCAACACGATGCTGGTCCACCACCTCCACAACGCGCTTCGCGCCAAGGAGCTGTACAAGCGCGATGTCGCCTACGTTGTCGCGTCTGGCGAGGTCAAGATCGTCGACGAGTTCACCGGGCGCGTGCTCGAGGGCCGGCGTTACTCCGAGGGCCTGCACCAGGCGATCGAGGCCAAAGAGGGCGTCAAGGTCAAAGAGGAGAACCAGACGCTCGCCACGATCACGATCCAGAACTACTTCAAGATGTACGAAAAGCTCTCGGGCATGACCGGGACGGCCAAGACACAGCTGACCGAGTTCGAAGAGACCTACAAGATCAGCGTCGTCGAGATCCCCACGAACCGGCCGAACGTGCGGAGAGACAACCAAGATCTCGTCTACCGCTCCGAAGACGAGAAGTGGGATGCCGTGGCTGACGACATCTTGGCTCGCAACGAGGCGGGTCAGCCCGTCCTGGTCGGCACGGTTTCGATCGAGAAGTCCGAGCGTTTGTCCGGCGTGCTCAACCGCCGGGGCATCCCGCACCACGTGCTGAACGCCAAGAACCACGAGAAGGAAGCCCAGATCGTGGCACAGGCCGGCAGCAAGGGCGGGGTCACGGTCGCGACCAACATGGCCGGTCGAGGCGTCGACATCCTGCTCGGCGGCAACCCGGAATTCCTTGCGCGCCAAGAGATGGCGGCCCGCGAGTTCGACAACGACCGGTATCTGTTGTTCGAGATGGACGATGAGGAGCGCGCTGCGTACGAAGCCGCGTACGCACCCACCTTGGACAAGTTCAAGCTGCAGACCGACGCCGAGCACGAAGAGGTCGTGGGCCTCGGCGGCCTGTACGTGCTCGGCACCGAGCGGCACGAGTCGCGCCGGATCGACAACCAGTTGCGCGGCCGCTCCGGACGCCAGGGCGATCCCGGCGAGTCGCTGTTCTATCTCTCGCTCGAAGACGACCTGATGCGCATGTTCGCGAGCGACCGGGTGTCCTCGATCATGGAGCGCTTCAAGTGGCCCGAAGGCGAGCCGATCGAGGCCAAGATGGTCTCCAAGGCCGTGCAGAACGCGCAGGGGCAGATCGAGGAGCTCAACTACGAACGGCGCAAGAACGTCCTGAAATACGACGAGGTGATGAACGGCCAGCGCGAGGTGATCTACGGCGAACGACGCAAGATCCTCGAGGGCCAAAGCTTGAAGGAACAGGCGCAGGGGTTCGTCGAGGAAGTCGTCCTCGACACGGTCCGCCAGTGGGCAACAGCCGACGTCTACCCGGATGATTGGGATCGCGCCGGTCTGCTGACCGCGCTGGCCGAGTACTTCCCGGTGGCGAGCAGCGAGGAAGATATCGCCAAGATGCGGGAGCCCGATGCGCTCGAGGAGCATTTCGTGGCCGAAGCGATGACGGCATACGAAGCCAAGGAAGAAGCGGTTACCCCCGACGTGATGCGCGAGTTGGAGCGTGTCGTGTTGCTGAACATCACCGACACGAAATGGCGCGAGCACCTCTACGAGATGGACTACCTGCAAGAAGGCATCCACCTGCGGGCCTACGCCCAGCGGGACCCGCTCGTGGAATACCAGCGCGAGGCGTTCGAGATGTTCGAAGCCCTCACGACATCGGTCCAAGAAGACTTCGTGAAGTACATCTATCGCGTCGAGCTCGTGCGTCAGGAGTCGCAGCAGCAGGCCCCGCGCGTGCAGCGGTTGTCGGAGAACAGCGACGAGGTGGCCTCCGGCGCAGGTGGCGCGGGCTCAAGTGGGGGCGCATCGCAGCCGGGCAATCCGAACCAAGCGATCAGCGACAAGACGCCGCGAAACGCCCCGTGCCCGTGCGGAAGCGGTCAGAAGTACAAGAAGTGCCACGGCGCCGTGGCGTAGGTCACTCCGTCTGCAAGGGCGTCACCGGCAAGCCGGCGTCGCGCCACGCCTCGAAGCCGCCGACGACATCGGCGACACGGCGCATCCCCAGGTCGCGGAGCCACACCGCAGACAAGCTGGAGGAATACCCCTCCTGGCACATGAGGACGACCCGGGTGTCGTGATCGGCGATCTGTTTCAGACGCCACGGGCTCTGCGGGTCGAGCACCCACGGCACGACGGTCATCGACACGTGCACGGCGCCGGGGACGTCACCGTCGGCGCCGCGCTGCTCCAGGGTGCGGTGATCGATCAAGATCGCCCCGGCCTGGAGTTCGGCGTGCGCCTGCTGTGGCGTGAGGCGCTCGGCTCCGATGCGGGCAGCGACCACGAGATCCTCGGCGCTCGGCGTGGTCGCACCCACATCGTGCGAGGGGGCGGCGGCGATCGAACGCGCGAGCAACAGGGCTGGATTGTCCGGTCCCCAGATGTCCAGGTCGCTCAGCGACGTGAAGCCGAGCGCCTCGTAGAACGCGCGCGTCTCGGCATAGCCCGGATCGGAATGGCGATCCGAAAGCGTTTTCACGAGGAGGAACCGCACGGCCTCAGCTTGCAGCTGGGCGACGAGGGCTTCGACCAACGCTCTGCCGTGGCCGCGGCCGCGGTGCTCGGCATGGACCGCGAGCCAGGAGATCTCCGCAGAACGCGCCCGTGGCCGGGTCACCGTGATGAACGCGATCACCGAACCATCCTGCTCGATGACGAATCCCGGCTGGGATCGAACAGCCTCTGCGCAGTCTCGGATGCCTTCCGGCATGCCGAACCACTCGGGCAGGCTCGCCACGATCGCGTCGCAGGCGGGCGCATCGGAGGCAACGAGTGACCGGATATGCGCGGAAGGGATCACCGAAGTGCGAGCTTGCAAGACCCTGGGACGAGCGAACCGCGATCGATGCGCTCCACCGAGAACCGCTCGTCGTTCAGATCGACCGCCGTGGCGAGCTCGAAGCTGACCCACAACTCACCCGGTTGGGCGGGCTCGAGCAGGTCGGGGATCTCTGCCAGGGTGGCGCCGACGAGTTCCGCTCGATGGCAGTAGCCGGAGACGGCGGCACCGCGCACGTCCGAGCCTGTCCAGGCCGCGAGCGTCAGCCACGTGCCGATCGCGGCCGCCGGGTTGGCGAAGCGCGCGAGGACCGCGGTGCCGTTCGTCTTGGCGACGGTGCCGCCCATCTGCTGCACGGCCTCGCCGGGCATCGACCCGTCCTCACCGGCGCCCGGCGCATCGATGAGCAACAGCGTGGTGGGCTCCTTGTCGATCACGACGAGAGACCGAAGATCTGCGTCGGCGTCGGCCAGCAGTGCGTCGAGCAGTGAGGTCTCCATCGAGGCAAAGCATACGGTCTCCGCCTCGCCGAGGAGTCAAGGTTGGCACAGTCGCGCCGGTAGACTCCTCGGCGATGAGCGAATACACGGACCGCCTCAAAGCCATCGACGAGCGCGTGAGCGCGGCACGGGGGTTCCTTTGACGTCGAGGGCAAGCGGGCGCAAGCCGCGGCGCTCCAGGAGCAGGCAGCCGATCCGTCGCTGTGGGACGACCCCTCCAAGGGTCAGCGCATCACCTCGCAGCTTTCCTGGCTGACCGCGACGGTCGATCGCTTCGATGCCCTGGGGCGCAAGCTCGGTGATGCGATCGCGATCGACGAGCTGCTGGCCGGCGCCGACGATCCCGACCTCTCCTCGGAGCTGGCGGCCTCGGTCGCCGCGCTCGAAGACGACCTCGAGAAGATCGAGCTCGAGGCGCTGCTGTCGGGTCCCTACGATGCGCACGATGCGATCGCCACGCTGCAGGCCGGGGCGGGCGGCACCGAGTCGATGGACTGGGCCGACATGCTGCTTCGCATGTTCGGCAGGTGGGCCGAGCGTCACGCCTTCCCGATCGACATCGACGAGGTGCACTACGGCGAGGAGGCAGGCATCAAGTCGGCCACCTTCACGGTGCACGGGCACAACGCCTACGGCCTGCTGTCTGCCGAGCGGGGGGTTCATCGCCTCGTTCGCATCAGCCCGTTCGACGCCCAGAAGCGACGCCAAACGAGCTTCGCCGCCCTCGACGTGATCCCCGCGCTCGATGAGGCAGAGGCCGAAGAGGTCGAGGTGGACGACGCGGATCTGCGGATCGACGTGTATCGCTCCAGTGGTCCTGGAGGACAGGGCGTGAATACGACCGACTCCGCGGTGCGCATCACCCACTTGCCGAGCGGCGTCGTCGTCGCGTGCCAGAACGAGCGGTCGCAGCTGCAGAACAAGGCGACGGCCATGGGCATCTTGAAAGCGCGACTGGCCGAGCTTGAGCGCAAGCGACGGTCAGACCAGATGGACGAGATCCGCGGCGAACGCATGGCGGTGGACTTCGGCTCGCAGATCCGCAGCTACGTGCTCGCCCCGTATCAGATGGTGAAGGACCACCGCACCAACGAGGAGGTCGGTGACCCCCAGCGGGTGCTCGATGGCGACCTCGACCGATTCATCGAAGCGGAGCTTCGCCGCCGCGCGACGGCATGAGATCGCAGCCTCCACAGAACCGTGACATGCCTCTGTTAGGGTGGTCGACGGTCCTCAGCTTCCCCAACTCCCAAAAATTATGATCAGTCTCCAGCGCGTCTCGAAGACGTACAAGAACGGCGTTGTCGCCCTGGACGACGTCTCTATCGAGATCGAAAAAGGCGAGTTCGTCTTCCTCGTCGGGCCTTCGGGGTCCGGCAAATCGTCGTCGCTGCGGTTGCTCCTTCGCGAAGAGGACCCGACCGCGGGCGAGGTGTACGTTGCCGGCAAGAACCTGTCGAAGCTCTCCTCGTGGAGCGGTGTGCCCAAGTTGCGTCGCAACCTCGGCACGGTATTCCAGGACTTCAAGCTCCTGCAGGACAAGACCGTGTTCGAAAACGTCGCGTACGCGCTGGAAGTGATCGGCAAGCCGAAACACGTGATCGATCAGCGCGTGCCCGAGATCTTGGAGTACGTCGGCCTCGGCGACAAGCTGAACAACTATCCCGATGAGTTGTCCGGTGGCGAGCAGCAGCGCGTGTCGATCGCGCGCGCCTGCGTGAACCGGCCGCTCGTACTGCTGGCCGACGAGCCGACCGGCAACCTGGACCCGACCACGAGCGTCGACATCATGCGGCTGCTCGACAAGGTCAACAAGATCGGCACCACCGTCGTGATGGCGACGCACGACCAGGCGATCGTCGATGCGATGCGCAAGCGCGTGATCGAGCTCGACAAGGGCAAGGTCGTGCGCGACCAGTCGCGAGGGGTGTACTCCTAGCGTGCGACGCGTCGAGTTCTACTTCCGCGAGACAGCCTCGGGCATGCGCCGCAATGGCACGGTGGCCTTCGGCGCCATCATGACCGCATTCATCGCGCTGTTCCTGTTCGGCCTCGCGCTGCTGATCAGACGCGAGATCGCGTTGGTGATCGAGGGCATCACGGGAAACGTGCAGGTGGCGGTCTACCTGACGGATACGGCCGCGACCCAGACCGACACCATCGCGAATCTGCAGCAGACACTCGAGGCGCTGCCGGCCGTCGACACCGTCCACTACGAGAACAAGACGGAGACCTGCGCTCGGGCGCAGAAGGTCTTCGCCGCGAACAAGACGATCATCGAGAACGTTCCGTGCTCTGCATACCCGACATCGATGCGCGTCACGCTCACCGACACCAGCCAGTACGAGCAGATCACCGCGGCGCTGTCGTGCGAGCCTGACGACAGCGGGAACATGGCCTGCGCCGAGCCGGGCGTGCTGAAGGTGCTCGATTATCGCGACGTCCTCGATCGGCTCTCCGCGATCACGAACGCGTTGTCCGTCGGACTGTTCGCGCTCGCCGTCGTCATGCTGATCAGCGCGGTCGTGCTCGTGTCGAACACCTTGCGCATGGGCATGTTCGCGCGGCGCAAGGAGATCGGCATCATGCGGTTGGTTGGCGCCACCAACTGGCGCATCCGCGTTCCCTTCTTGATCGAGGGCGCTGTCGAGGCGCTTGTCGGCGCTGCGTTCGCGATCATCTCGTTGTTCCTCGGCAAGGTCTTCCTCGTCGACTCGCTGGCGGGCAAGTTGGTCTGGCTGCCGCTGCTTCGCAACAGCGACGTGCTGGTGGTCATTCCGTGGATCGTGATCGCCGCGGTCGGCGTTGCGGCGATCGCCGGCACCGTGGGCATGCGCCGCTTCCTCGACGTCTAAGGCGTGTAGCCTGCCCCGATGGGCTCAAGCTCCACGGATCGCGCCGGCGACAAGACGGTCGCCACCAACCGCAAGGCGCGCCACGACTACGAACTCCTCGAGACCGTTGAGTGCGGCATGCAACTCACCGGCACCGAGGTCAAGTCGTTGCGTCTGGGCCAGGCGTCGTTGGTCGACTGCTTCGCGCGCTTCCGCGACGGCGAGATGTGGCTCGAGGGCATGCACATCCCGCATTACGAACAGGGCGACAAGCGCACGCACGAGCCGACACGGCCTCGAAAGTTGCTGCTGCATCGCCGCCAGATCGCGGTCTTGCAGCGGGATGCCGCCGAGAAGGGTCTGTCGTTGGTGCCGCTGCGTGTGTACTTCACGCACGGGGTGGCAAAGGTCGAGATCGCGCTCGCGAGGGGTAAGCGTCAGCATGAGAAGCGCCAGTCGATCGCGAAACGAGACGCCGAGCGAGAGGCCGAGCGCGCACTCGGGCGACGACGGTGAGTTAGCCCGCCGAGCCAAAGCTCGTCGCGAGCCAGTCGGTCAACGGGTTCATCTTGCGGTAGTGGGCGGCGCAGAACTTCGGGAATCGAGGCGTGGCGAGCTCCGCCGGCAGGTCGAGCTCGATGCCGGCGAACAGCGTGTTGTATCGCAGCAGATCGGCGCGAGGGTGGTCGGCGTCGAAGCCGGCGGGCACGCGCTTGTAGTGCTCGCCACCTACCCCATACCCTGCCTTGTCGAGCGTCGCGACGACCTTCACCAGCGCGGTGCCCGTCACGTCGTCGTCGACCGCATGCCGGTAGCGCTCCAGGGCGGTCTTGTCGAAGTCGTGGATGCCGGCGCCGAGCGTCAATGTGTCGGGCGTCAACCGGAACCAGAATCCGGGGCCGCCCTTGCCGGCGCCTTCGCGGAAAATCATGTCGAGGTGGTCCTTGTAGAGCGTCTTGTCCCTCGAGAATCGGATGTCACGGTTCATCCGCATGATCGCACCGCCGATCTTCGGCTCGGCGCGGATGCCGGGCGCGAATGTCGAAAGGAGCGGGCCGAGCGCCTCGACGAAGTCCCTCGCAGGCTCGATCAGATCCGCTTGGTAGTCATCGCGATGCTCGTGGAACCAGGTCTTGTCGTTGTGCGATCGCAGCTCGGTCAAGAACGCCGTGGTGCGCTGGCTGAACCCTGCGAAAGCCACAGGGGCACTGTAGCGACTCAAGGCGTGTCGGGAGTCGGCCGTATACTGGCGTGACAACTACATATGGGGGTGTACTGGCTTCGATCCGGACGTAGTCCGTCTGGGAGAAGCGGGCCGTGATCCCGGATGTCACGTTAAACGCCGGACAAACACAAGCGCCAACGACGAGTTCGCGCTCGCTGCCTAGTCTCTAGGTAGCTGCTCGCCCCGTGTGCCTGCGGTCGGGGGTCGAGTATCACCTGAGCAGGCTTACCCCGCCGGTTGCGTCCGGAGGCCGGCGGGGAACATCGCATCCGGACTGGCCTCGAGGTCCTCTGCCGATGGACACCGAGAGGTGACATCTGTGCATCGGCTCCGCCCGAAGAAGTCCCAGTCGGTCGCCCGGAGACAAGGGTTCGATTCCCTTCACCTCCACTGATATCTTGCGCTGCAAGTGGTTACGTACCCCCCTCCGGGGGAAGGATTCGGTAGCCGAATCGTTCGAGCAGTTCGCGGGCCCATGCCACGGCGTCAACCGCACGCACGCCGGTTGGCTGTGGACGAACCCACAGCTCGAGGTTCGCGGGGCGATTGTCGTCCTTGACGCCATTGCGGTGATGAACGGTCTCGAAGGGCTCGAGGTGTCGGCCGATCATGTCTTCCATCACCAAGATGTGTTCGAACACGTACGGGTTGCTCCTCGCTCTGGGATGTCCTGGCACCCGCGTCATGATGTAGCCGGCTTTGTGAATCGTCTTGCCGCCCTTCCACGCTCCGTTGTCTGGGCCCGCGTGGGGTCGGCACTCGGAGCATGTGCGCGACTTCCGTTGCTTCGGGTTGCCACACGTGCACCCATCTTTGGACCGACAGGCGGGGCATGCGCTGTGTCCACTGGAGGGGACGAAGGCGCGGTCGCACGCCGAGCAGGTTCGCATCCGCCCAACGTTTCACGCGGAAACGCCGCGAACCGTGACCGTTGTCACCTTTCGCCTACATCACCTCGAGGGTGCCGGTCATGCCGCTGGTCTTATGGAACCTGCAGTAGAACAGCGCGGAGCCCGACTGCGGGAACGTCACGTCGACCTGTTCCTCGGCTCCCGGCGCCAGCGTGACGTCGACGTTCTGGTCATCGATCGTGAATGTATGGGTAGTGGAGCTCTCGTTCTTGAGCGTCAGCGTGATCTGCTGCCCCGCCGATCCGTCCAGCGCTGACGGCGCGAAGTAGAAGCTGTCGACCTCGACCTCGAACGTGGTCTTGCCCGTCACGTCGGTGGGAGCATCGGCGGTGGCGGTCGGGCTGGTCGAGGTGGCGCCAACCCCGGCGCTGGTCGTCGAGCTGGAGCTGCTGCAGGCGGTTGCGAGCATCAACATGCCCGCCAATGCGCCGATCACCGCGAAGTTTCGTTCCCGCATGGTCCCCTCCTGGTCTGTACGTTCGACCGGTGTACGTGCGGCGGGGACGTCCGGTTCAGGCTTCGACGATCCCGGCTGTCGCGAGCACCGAGCCGTCAGGGCCCGTCACGAGCAGCTCGTCGTACGCGGTGAGGTCCTCGTGCGTGACCAACCACGACGAGGCTTCGCCGTTCGAGAAGTGCAGCGCCGGCAACTCCATCGAGTCTCCGGCGGCCCTCGTCAGATGTGCGCGAGCCTCGCCCGTGTAGCCGGGGGAGCTCGCCAGCACGATGACCCACGAGTTCCACCCGTGATCGGGAGCTCCGTCATAGAGCACGACCGATCCGGTGACCGCATCCGCGTTTGCGGCGCGCAATTCGCCAAGACGGAATTCCTTGCCGCCCAGGGTATCGAGGAGCGACTGGTAACTCGCGGCGTCGGCTTGCAGGCCGGCTGCGCGTCGAGATTGCGACGCGCCCCAGGTAAGCGATACCGCGAGCAAGGCGACGGCCGCCGCGACACCCACCCAGCGCGATCGGTTCGTTGTGCGCGAAGCGGAAGGCCCGTCCGACGCGGCCAGACCGGCCGGCTCGTCCCACTCTTCGGACAGCACGTCGAGGACGCGGCGCCGCAGTTGTTCCGGAGGGTCTTGGTTGTGCGTCGCGTGCGACAGCGTCGCCACGCCGTCTTCCAACCGCATGCGCTCGGCGCGGCACTCGGCGCAGCCGCGCAGATGACGGCGCAACGGGGTATCGATCGATCCCTCGAGGGAGCCCAGCAGATGCTCCGGCAGCAGTTCACGCACCTGCTCACAGGTCATGGTCTGCCTCCTTGGCCATCTCGGAGCGCAGTTTCAACAACGCCGCATGGATCCTCGTCTTTGCCGTGCCCTGCGGGATCCCTTCGAGCGCCGCCACCTCGGCAGTCGTGCGCCCGCCGAAGTACGTGAGCTCCAACGCGGAGCGCTGCTCGGGGCTGAGCGAGGCCATCGCACGTCTCGCGCGAGCGGCCAGATCCGCCGTCGCGGCAAGATCGTCCGGGCCCGGCGAGGGGTCGAGCCTGGGGGGCGGACCGATCGCGTGGAGCGAACGCGACTCCAAGACACGGCGCCGCAGCGTGTCGATCGCGAGCGAACGCGCCGTGAGGAGCACCCACGTCTCCAGGCGTCCGCGCTCGGGGTCGAAGCGGGCCGCCGTGCGCCACAGCTTCACGAACGTGTCCTGCACGAGATCTTGCGCCGCCTGCCGGTTGCCGAGGATCACCATGCCGAGCCCGTACACCCTGGAGGCGAACCGGTCATAGACCATGCCGGCGGCTCGCTCGTCACGGTCCACGAAGGCCGCCATGAGCGCGGTGTCGGATCCCGGGTCATCTCTTCGCACGTTGCGCACGGTACTCCCGCAGCGGTCTACGGGCGACGGAGCCGAAGGGTTCAGCGTTCGTTCCCACCGTCGGCTAGGCTGCGCGGTCGTGACCGAGCCCGTCCAGATCTCGCGCCGCCGCGCACGACAACTCGCCGTGATGGGCCAGATGCTCGATGCTCCCCGCCGAACCTCGATCGAAGAGGTCGTGGCTGGTCTCGGCGCGGTGCAGATCGATCCGACCTCGGTGCTTGCCCGCACGGAGCACCTGGTGTTGTTCAGCCGGCTCGGTCCGCGGTTCAAGGTGGCGGACCTGGAACGGCTGTTGTGGCACGAGCGTGCGCTGTTCGAGTACTGGGTGCACATCCTGCCTATCGCCGACCTGCCGCTGCATCGGATCTCGATGCGCCGCTACCCCCATGGCCCGTGGAAACGGCATTCGTACGTTCGGGAATGGCTGGCCGCCAACGACGAGTTCGCCCGCTACGTGCTGGGGGAGCTTCGGCGCCGCGGGCCGCTTCGTGCGCGAGATCTCGAGAACCGCGCGGCCGCAGGCTGGGAGACCGGGGGCTGGAACGACGAGGGGCAAAGCGTCCCGATGCTGCTCGACATCTTGTGGTGGCAGGGCAAGGTGATGATCGTCGGGCGCGACGGCCAGCAACGCATATGGGATCTGGCGTCGCGCAGATTGCCGAAGGTGAGTGGCCGCCCGACCGGCGCCATGGCGTCGGAGCTGATCGACCGGCAGCTGCGGGCCCGCGGCGTGGAGAAGCTCCATCGGCTCGGCCACCTGTTCGATGGCGAGATGCCCGGGCGGGAGCGTGCGCTGCGCGAACACATGCGCGCCGGGCTCATCGTGCCCATCGACGTCGACGGGCTCAGGGGCCGCTGGGTCGCCCACCGCGACCTGCTCGATACGGCCTTTCGGGGTCGCACCGTCGCGCTTTCCCCGTTCGACGACCTGATCAGCGATCGCGATCG
>JANMPG010000234.1:0-1531 GCA_031369745.1 Actinomycetes bacterium | reverse complement strand
CGATCGCGCCCTTGCCGTTCAGCCGGTCGTCGCCCGCTCCGCCTTCGAGGACGTCACGGCGAGGGCCACCGACGAGAACGTCGTTGCCACCGCGGCCTGAGAAACGAACGCTGCCGCCTACCGTAGGCGTCTGATACACGCTGATCTTGTCTCGGAAGGGGCTGCCGATGATGCGCGCGATCCTTACAACGACGACGGCTCCCGGCCCGTAGGCGATGTCTGACGTGTACACGGTCTGTCCGCTTGCGGCCGCGCGCAGGTCGAGAACATCCTCGCCGCCATATCCGTCGAGAATGATCACGCCCGCAAGTTCTGGGTCGCCGGCGAAGACGTCAGCGTTCGGGCTTCCCTGCAACGTTTCGACATCCAGGAACGTGTCGTCACCCTCGCCGCTCGCTGCGCCGGCGTTCATGTCGAAGGTCTCCGGGACTGCGGATGCGCCAACGGTCATCGTGTCGTATCCGTCCCCGCCGGCGACGTGGTCGTCGCCACCCCACGGCAGGAACCAGTCGTCGCCGCCGCCACCGTCGAACCAATCGCTGCTCTGGCTGCCGTAGAACGTGTCGTTGGCAGGGCTCCCCACGACCTTCTCCACCCCCGCGAGTGTGTCGACCGCACCGCCGCCTCTATCCACGGTTCCCGCGCCCGACGCAGTCATGTGCGCGGTCATCTCGCCTGCGGCGTCGTATCGGATCGTGTCGGTCCCCGCCCCGCCAGCGTAGGACGATGATGCGAAGTTGGCGGCAGTGATGGTGTCGTTGTCCTCGCCCCCGTCGACGACGGATGTGTAGACACTGTCCATCCGTAGGACGTCGCCCCCCGCTCCTCCGGCGAGTGACTTCGTCGCGGTTGAGAGCGCGTAGGTGATCTCGAGCTCTGACGGGTTCGCGCTCGGGATCAGGTCGGTGCCGGTTCCACGCATCTTGATGGTGTCGGGCCCGCTGCTGCCGAGCACCGTCAGTGGCTCGTTACCATCCAAGCTGAGGGCAATCTCGATCTCGTCGGTGCCGTCGTCCTCGGCCGTCTTCCCGGGGACGAACTGGCCCCCCGCGATGCTCACCGTCAGACCCTCGGTCGTCACATGGTCGGGAGCCGACACGTTGATCGTGTCGGTGTTCGTGACCGTGGCGACTCCGCACTCGCTACCGGCGAACATGATCGCGTCTCCGGATCGCTCGAGGGTCGGGCTCTGACCGGAGCCGATCGTTGCGGTCATGGTCGCGGTGCCGGTGTCGAACGTGCACGATGTGGATGTCGCGGCGCTCGCCGCCGTCGGCAGGAGGGCGAAACACAGCGTCGCGATCGGGGCAAGGATCCAACGGCGTGCGGGGAAGCCCTTCAGCATAGGAAGAGCATCCAATCGCGAGGATGTGCCGAACGTCAATAGGTGGCTCGACATCCTGTTGGGCCGCCCGTTCGCCGATACCCCTCCTACGATGGATGGCATGGATACCTCCCGTCCCCCGGGCCTCCCGGCACCGGCGCGCCCCGACGCGTGGGTTCCACCGCGCCCGGATCTCGGTTGGATGTC
>JANMPG010000204.1:0-2739 GCA_031369745.1 Actinomycetes bacterium | reverse complement strand
CACGAGTGGCATGCGCGCACCTGGTGGACGGGCGCGCGCGGCCTTCGGCCGCGCGCGCCCGTCGCCGAGCGGTTCGCTGGACGGTCGTGGGTGTCGGAGTGCTGTTCGCGTCCGTCGTGATCGGCTTGTTCGCCGGCGCGGTGCGGATCCCGCCTGCGGGCATCCTCGGCTGGATGGCCGGTGACGGTGGGCTGAGCGAGCAACAACGGGCGATCCTTGCCCAGCTTCGACTGCCGCGCGTCGTGCTTGCCGGGCTGGTGGGTGCCGCACTGTCGGTATCCGGTTGCGCGTATCAGGCGGCGTTCCGAAACCCCCTCGCCGACCCGTACCTGCTGGGTTCGGCGGCCGGCGCCGGACTTGGCGCGACCGCGGTGATCGTCCTCGGTGTGGCGGACGCACCGCTCGCGTTGCCCGCGGCGGCGTTCCTCGGCGCGCTGGGCGGCGTTGGCCTGGCGTACCTCATGGCCACCACTCGAGCTGCCGGGAGAACCTCGACGTCGCTGCTGCTCGCGGGCGTCGCGGTCGCATCCTTCTTGACCGCGTTGCAGACCTACGTGCAGCAACGCAACACCGACAACCTGCGTGAGGTGTACGCCTTCATCCTGGGGCGCTTGGGCACCGGCGGGTGGCACGAGGTGTTGCTGGCGCTGCCGTGGGTCGCGCTGGCGGCCGGTGTCTTGCTCGCATCGCGTCGCGTGTTGGAGGTCTTGTCCCTCGGTGATCTCGAAGCCGCAAGCCTCGGGGCACACGTCGCTCGGGACCGCGCGATCATCGTCATCGCCGCGTCGCTCGCGACCGCCGCCGCGGTCGCGGTGGCCGGGTTGATCGGGTTCGTGGGGTTGATCGTTCCGCACGCGATCCGGATGGCGACCGGCGCGAGCTACCGACTCGTGGTCGGGTTGTCCCTGCTGTTCGGCGCATCGTTCTTGATCCTGTGCGACGTGCTGGCGCGCACGGTCGTGGCTCCCGGCGAGTTGCCGATCGGCGTGATCACCGCCTTGATCGGCGCGCCGTTCTTCGCGCTCGTGCTCCGCCGCTCGGGAGGCGCACGATGATCGTCGTACGGGATCTGCGCGTGTCGCGGGGACGCCGCGAGGTCGTGCACGGGGTGTCGCTCGACGTGGCGCGAGGCACGTGGGTGTCGATCGTCGGACCTAACGGCGCGGGGAAGTCCTCGGTGCTGTTAGCGATCGCCGGGCTGCTGGCATCTTGCGGCGAACTTGCGGTCGACGGTCTACGCGTACGCGACCTGCCGGCGCGCGAGCGTGCACGGCTGGTCGCGCTGGTGCCGCAGCAGCCGGTGGTCCCCGACTCCTTGACCGTCGCCGAGTACGTGCTGCTGGGGCGCACGCCACACCTGTCGCTGTTCGGCTCCGAGGCGGGCCGCGATCACGATGCGGCCGATCGGATCTGCGAGAAAGTCGACCTCGCGTGGGCGGCGGACCGATTGGTGTCGACGTTGTCGGGCGGAGAGTTCCATCGCGCCGTCGTCGGCCGAGCCCTGGCGCAGGAGGCGCGGGTGCTGGTGCTGGACGAACCAACGACCGGGCTCGATCTCGGCCACCAACTCCAGGTGCTCGGATTGGTCGCCGACCTGTGCCGCCAAGAGCAGATCACGGTGGTGTCGGCGATGCACGACCTCACCCTCGCCGGTCGCTTCTCCGATCGCATGGCGCTGCTCGTTGAGGGGGAGCTGGTCGCCGAAGGCACGCCCAGCGAAGTCCTGCGCGCCGACACCCTCGAGCGCTTCTACGGGGTGCCCGTGCACGTGATGCGTGGGCCCAACGACGAGTTGATCGTCGTGCCGGCCGCTGCGGCCGGCCATCCGTCGCCACGTTAGGGGCGGCGCAGCGGACCGACCGGTGCGCGACCGATCGTGAGTGCCGCGGCCGCGGTCATGATCATCAATATCACGGCGAGCGCCGAGGCCTGGCCGATCGAGGCCGCCCCGGGTTGACCGAGCAACCGAGCGATCGCAACCGGCACCGTTGGGCTGTCGGCTCGTGCCAGGAACGCGGTCGCCCCGAACTCTCCGAGGGCGACCACGAACGCGAAGAGCGCGGCGGTGCGGATCGCGCCGGCGCAGGCCGGGACCGTGGCGTCGCGAAACGCCCGCCACGGGGAGGCCCCAAGGGCTGCGGCGCTTTCGCCGAAGCTCTCCTGGGCTGCAGCGAGCGCGGGCGCCACGATCCGCACGACGAACGGCATGGCCACGAGCGCCTGCGCCAGCGGCACGAGCCATGGAGAGCCGCGCAGGTCGAGCGGGGCACGATCGAACGCCACCACGTAGCCGAAGCCCAGAGTGACGGCGGACACTCCGAGGGGCACTGCAACCAACGCCCAGACGCCACGGGACCGGGAACCGTGCGCGATCGCGATCGACACGAGCCCACCGATCGCCAGCGCGATCACGGCGGCGACGGCGGCGCTGCGCAACGACGTGGCGATCGCGCCGCCGGCGGAGATCTCGAACACGCCGCCACGTCGGCCCTCGCCGATGTGCGCGTAGTTGGCGAGGGTGACGCCCTCGGGGCCGGCGAACGAACGACGAACCACACGCTGCAGTGGCATGACGACGATGGCGATCGCGGCCACACCGACGACCGTGAGGAAGGTGCGCGCGGCGCGGGTACGCGCCGAGCGCACCCCGGCGCGGGCCGCCACCAGCGGGGCGCGCGCGCGCGCGCGCCCCCCCCTCACCGCGGCGGACAGCAGCACGCCCCAGGAGAAAACCAGCTG
>JANMPG010000192.1:0-22939 GCA_031369745.1 Actinomycetes bacterium | reverse complement strand
GCGCCTTCGGCGCCGCACCAGCCACATGCCCAGCCCGACGATGCCCGCGACGACTCCCAGCGGGATCAGGTACCCCAGGCCGATGACCACGGCGGCCAGCACGTTCATGAACCCTTGGATCGCGCGGTCCCACGCGCGCGGCAGGCTCGGGTTGCGGATGTCCTCGGCGCTCGCGATCTCGGCGTCGGGCTCGTGCAGGTCGGCCTTGATCGTGGATTCCGCGACCTGGTTGTTCAGGTAACGGATCTGGCCTGAGATCTGATCGATCTTCAGCTGAACGTCTTCGAGATGGCCCTCCACGATCAGGGTCTCGCCGATCGTGTTGGCCTGCGCCATCAAACCGAACAGCACCTTGCGCCGAGACAGGTAGATCTTCACGTGTGCCTTCGCGTCGATGTACTCGGCGGTGACGTCCTGGCCGTGGACCTCCGAGGAGTCCACCGACTCGCCGATCGCGCCGAGTTGCAGCATCGCCTTGTCGAAGTTCGCGGCCGGGATCCGCAGCGTGAACGTGCCGCTGTCGGCGCCGGACGTCGCGGAGGATAGGACCGATCCCCCGTTGGCCGCCGCGATCGCGAACACTTGCTTGTAGCGATCGTGGAAGCTGCCGTCGGCGATCGTAAGCGCGATGTTCCCGTCCCGCACGATCTTTGACAGATCGGTCGCGCCCGTTTGCGGCTGGCTCGGGTTCCCGCTCTTGTCTGTGCTGGTTTGATCGAAGCCATCGAAAACATTGGCGTAGTGGACGCCGTCGTTGGGCACTACCGCCGGCGCCGGGACGTCACCGCCGCCCAGGGCTGTGCCGCCCCCGGCCGCGCTGCCGACCGTACTGAAGGAGCCGCCGGCCGAGGAGGAGGAGGAGGATCCGAAAGGGCCGCCCTGGGCGAGGATGCCGATCAGGAACGCGAAGGCCAGCCCCGACGCGACCGCGCCGACCCACGCGCGACGGTGCGAGCGCCGCCGAGGCTTGGCCGTCTGGGTCATCCGATTCTTCTCACGCTGTGCGGCTTGGGTCAGGTCTCGCTCCAACACCCGCAGGAACTCGAAGTCCGTGTTCATCTACTCGACCTCCGTGGCGAGGCTCAGGCCCCGTTCTTGCAGCACGAGTGCGATACGGCGAAGGCCCCGGCTGACGCGCTGGCGAGCGGCCGACTCCTCGCAGCCGAGCTTCGAGGCGACATCGGGGTAGGGAAGGCCGTCGATCACGCGCAGCTTCAGCGCGTCGCGCTGCTCGGCGCCGAGGGTTTCCAGCGCCTCGGCCAGGGCGTCTCGGATGGGCGTGAGATCCACCAGCTCCTCGATCCGTTCGTAATCCTCGGAGGGCAGATCGCGCTGCGGCATGCCGATCTGCTGGCGTGCCCTGGCCTCGATCGTGCCCGAGCGATAGAACCGGCCGAGTTCGTGTCGAGCGATGCCGTAGATCCATGCCACGCCGTTTGCCCCCGTGTCTCGGTAGTTCTTGCGCGAGGCGAACGCTTCGGCGAAGGTTTCAGCGGTCAGCTCGGCCGCGGCCTCCGGGTCCAGGGTGCGCCGCGCGAAGTAGCGCACCAGATCGTCGGCGTGCCGCCGGTAGAGCTCCACGAACGCCACGGGCTCTGCCCGCGACGCCAGGAGCAGTTGGCTATCGCTCCGCTCGTCCACCCGTTCTCCGACGTCGTTCGTCGCTCGTGTGGTTCCGTCACCAGTTCATGCCGCGAGGGCGCGATCTGTGACAGGCGCTAGGCGTGTGCTGGTGTAGGCGGTTCGCTCGTGACGAAGTGGCACGCGGCAGGCCGGCCCGTGCCCCGGTCGATCAGCGCCGGCTTCTCGTCGAAACACTTGGACTGCGCGAGCCAGCACCGCGTGTTGAACCGGCACCCGCTCGGCGGGTTCGCCGGGCTCGGCAAGTCACCCGACAGCACGATCCGGGATCCGACGATCTCGCCGCTCGCATCGGCGGTTGGCAACGCCGACACGAGTGCCTGCGTGTACGGGTGCGACGGGCGTAGCAGCACGTCGGCCTCGTCGCCGATCTCGACGACCTCGCCGAGGTACATGACGGCCACGCGGTCCGCGATCTGGCGCACCACCGACAGGTCGTGGGCCACGAAGATGTAGGACAACCCGAAGTCGGTCTGCAGATCCTTCAGCAGGTTCACGATCTGCGCCTGCACCGACACGTCCAGCGCCGATACGGGCTCGTCGCACACGAGGATCCTCGGCTCCAAGGCGAGCGCTCGCGCGATACAGATGCGCTGGCGCTGTCCACCGGAGAACTGGTGGGGATACCGGTTCGCGTGGTCGGGATCCAGCCCGACTCGCGCCAGCAGCTCACGGACCCGGCCGTTCCACTCATCCTTGGGGAGGAAGTCCCGGTGCAACGTGAATGGTTCGGTCAGGATGTCGGTGATCGTCATCCGCGGGTTCAGCGAGCCGAAGGTGTCCTGGAAGACCATCTGCACCTGCCGGCGATACGTCTGCGTCTCCTCCTTGGAGAACGTCGAGATGTCTTGACCCCGGAACTTGATCTGACCCGATGTCGGCTCCTCCAGCAGCATGAACAGGTTCGACAACGTGGACTTCCCGCAGCCGGACTCACCCACGATGCCGAGGACCTCGCCCTCGTGCAGCTGCAGGCTCACATCATCGACGGCGTGGATCACGCCGGAGGAACCGAAGACTTTGTCCTTGATCGGGAAATGCTTCACGACATTCACGGCTTCAAGCAGCACGTCGCCTGCGGTCATCGCGTCACCTCGTCGGCGTGGAAGCAGGCGCTCCAACGCCCGGGTCGCACCTCGACCTCGGGCGGCACTTCGGCCTTGCACCGGTCGTCGGCCAGGGGGCACCTCGGGTGGAACGCGCAGCCGGTCGGTGGGCGAAGCAGGTTGGGCGGCGCACCCTTGATCGCCGGCAACCGCTCTTCACGGATCTGGATGTCGGGGATCGAGCGCAGCAATGCCGCGGTGTAGGGGTGCTTGGGGTCCGAGTAGATCTCACGCGCAGGTCCCAACTCGACGATCCGGCCGGCGTACATCACCGCGATGCGATCCGCGAGACCGACCGCCACCGCCAGGTTGTGCGTGATCAAGACCATCGCCATCTGCGTCTCGGCGACCAGCGAGCCCAGCAACTCGAGCACCTGGGCTTGGACGGTGACGTCGAGGGAAGACGTCGGCTCGTCGGCGAGCAGCACCGCCGGCTCGAGGGCCACGGCCATCGCGACCATCACCCGCTGCGCGATCCCGCCGGAAAGCTGGTGTGGATACGCCTTCAAACGCTCGCGGGGCGTCGGGATGCCGACCCGCCCGAGGAGCGCGGTCGCCACCTCGGTCGCCTCGCGCTTGGACACGCGGCGACGTGCCTTCAGCAGCTCGATCAGCTGTTCGCCAACCGTGTAGACCGGGTCCAGCGCCGTGTGCGGGTCCTGGAACAGCATCGCGACCTGGGAGCCGCGGACCTCACGCATGTCTTCTTCGTCCAGGGTCAACAGCTCCATGTCGCCCAGCCGGACGGAGCCCCCGGTGATGAACGCCGGCGGTGTGTCGAGGATCCGCATGGCGGCGCGCGCGTGCACGGTCTTGCCGGATCCGGACTCGCCGAGCACCGCGAGGACTTCGCTCTTTTCCAGCGTGTAGGACACACCGTCGACGGCATGGACGACGCCGTCGTCCGTTCGGAACTCCACCTGCAGGTTCTCGACCGTGAACAGCGGCTCAGGCATCTTCGATCAACTTCACGTCGAGGGCGTCTCGCAGCGACTCGCCGAGCAGCACGAATCCGCCGATCAGGAACGACAAGAACAGCGAGGGGAAGAACAGCAAGTAGGGGTCTGACGTGAATCGCGTTTGCGCGATGGAGATCTGCAGTCCCCAGGAGATCGATGGCAGTCGCAATCCCACGCCGAGGAACGTCAACCCCGCCTCACCTCCGACCGCACCGCCGATCGTGTACGCGGCGAAGACGAGCACAGGCGCGATCCCGTTGGGCAGCACATGTCGACGCATGATCGTGCGGCTCGGGGAGCCCATCGTCTTGGCCGCCCGCACATAGCCGCGATGTTTGCCGCCGATCACGGTCGAGCGCACCAGTCGCGTCATGTCCGGCCAGCCGAAGAAGACCAGCACGAGCGCAACGGCCAGCGTTCCACCACCTCCGAACAGAGACAACAGCAAGATCGCACCCAGCGTGGTCGGTACCGAGAACCACACGTCGGCGAACCGAGAGATGATCATGTCCGTCTTGCCACCGAAGTAGCCGGAGGCACTGCCGAGGGACAGCGCGATCGTGACGATGAGTGTGCCCACGACGAAGCCGACCTCGATGGATGTGCGGGCCCCATAGACGACGCGTGTGTAGTAGTCGCAACCCAAGATGTCGGTGCCGAACCAGTGCGCGTGACTCGGCCCCTTCGCCGAGTCGGACAACTCGCACTGCGAGGGGTCGAGGCTGTCGGTGAAGAACAGCTGCGGCGCGATCGCCATGCCGACGAAGATCGCGATCAACACCGCGGCGATCCAGAATCGGCGATCCCGCTTGAGTTTGCGGCGGACGTCGGACCACAGCGTGACCGTTTGACCCTCGACGGTGTCGAGGGGGTCGGCGGCGCCTTCCGTATCGCTCGTCGGCCGGTTACTCATACGAGATCCTCGGGTCGATGCGCGCGCAGAGCAGGTCCACGATCAGTGTCGTGAACACGAAGATGATCGCGAACAACATGACCAGGCCGACCACCAGCGGTCCGTTGGAGGTTCGCACGCCAACGATCAGCGATTGGCCGAGACCAGGCAGATTGAAGATCGTCTCGGTGATGACCGCCCCACCCATCAGGTAGGCGAGATCCAAACCGAGGATCGTCACGATCGGCACGAGCGAGTTCTTCAATACGTGGTGGCCGATGACGCGGCGCCGCGGCAGACCGCGCGCATTCGCCGCTCGGATGTGTTCACCCGTCATGTTGTCCAGGATGTCGGAGCGCCCCAGCCGACCGATGGAGGCGGCCAAGCCAAGCCCGATCGTGAGCGATGGCAACACGTAGCTTTGCCAACCGGCCTGGACGCCGGCGACCGGGAGCCAGCCGAGTTTGATCCCGAAGACGTACTGCAGGACGAACCCCACCACGAGCGTCGGGATCGTGATCATGAACAAGGTTCCGACCAGGATCGAGGAGTCGATCCACGTCCGACGCTTGACGGCCGACACGATCGACAGCGCGAGACCGAGCACCAGCTCGATGCCGAATGCGCCGATCGCCAGCTTCAGGGTGACCGGAAAACGCTCCTTGATGATCTCCGAGACATCGCGGCCCGTGAAGGTGGCCCCGAAGTCACCGTGCGACAGCGCTTTGAGGTATTCCCAGAACTGGATCACGAAGGGCTGATCCAGGTGATAGCGCTGCGTCATGACCGCGATCGTGCTTGGCGACAACGGCTTGTTCCCGGCCAGGCGGGCTATCGGGTCGCCCGGCGCCAGGAAGACCATGCCGAACACCAGCAGGATCGTTCCCAGCAAGACCGGGACGACCAGCAATAGCCGTCTGATCAGATATCGACGCGACACGTATATATGGGTGAGCGATTACGCGGCCGGTTGCACCACCTGCACGAGCTCGAGGGCAACATTATCGAGGGGACCCTCCTTGAGAACGTTGGTGACCGTCGGCTGGGTCACGGTGTTGAATCCGATGTATCCCCACGGGATGACCGGCATGTCTTCAAGGATCATGTCCGCGCCCTGCTGGTAGATCGGGATCGACTCGTCCAGAGTGGGTGCTTCATCGCCCTGCGTCATCAATGCGTCGAATTCCGGGCTGTCGTAACCCGACACGTTGTAGCCACCGTTGGAGCCGTACAACGGCGTGAGGTAGTCCTGCGGGCTCGGGTAGTCCATGCCCCAACCGTCCCACCACGGGCCGGTCATCTTGTGTCCCTGGATCGCGGCGGAGTACTGGTTGTAGCTGGTGGCATTGAGCTTCACGTCGATGCCAAGGTTCTCGTTCCACATGTTCGCGACGGCCTCCATGGCCTGCTCCAATATCTGGTCGTCGGCGTAGATGTTCAGTGTCAACTCACCGGTCCAGCCGCCCGCGTCGGCGAGCTTCTGCTGCGCCCCGGCGACGTCGAGGGTGCAGTACTGGCAGGCGCCGCGGTAGCCCGCGATGGACGGCGGCATCACGTCGTTCGCCGGCTGCTCAGCCACCAAGATGGCGCTGATGACGGCTTGACGGTCGATCGCCATCGACAGGGCCTGGCGGAGCTCCTTGCTCGCGAACCTCGGGTCGTACGTGGGGAGTCCGAGATACAGGTACGTCGAGCCGGCTTGCGCGTTCAATGTGTCCGGATAGCTGGTCCGTGCTTCTTCGATGTGCGAGGAACCCACGAGCGTGATGTCGACGTTTCCGGCCTGGAAGTCCGCCCACGCGGCGTCTCCCGTGTAGATGGGCAGCTCGATGTTGTCGGCGTTACCCGGGGTCCCGGCGTAGTCCGGGTAGCGGGTCAGGTTGATTGTCTCGTCATGCTTCCACGCGCCGTCCATCATGTACGGTCCGTCGCCGATCGGCTTCTCGTTGTACGCGTCCGGGTCGTCGTAGAACGCTGCAGGCAGCGGGTCGAACGCGTCGTAGCCGAGCGTGATCTCGAATTGGCTGAAGGGAGCGGTGAGCGTGACCGTGAACGTGGTGTCGTTCACCACGGCAAGACCGCTGAGCTCCGTGGTGGTCGGTTTGTCGGTGTTCATCGCATCGTAGCCCTCGATGCGATCGAAGAAGAAGTTCAGGATGTATCCGTTCGGGCCGTACGCGGCGTAGTTCCACGCATCCACGTAGGACGTGGCGGTGACGGGCTCGCCGTTGTGGAACGTCCAACCGTCCTTGATCACGATCGTGTACGTCAGGCCGTCCTCAGAAGGGGTGATCGATTCCGCTTGCGCGGGGACAGGGTCTCCGGTCGTGAAGTCGAACGTGACGAGGCGAGTGAAGATCGCCTCGAACACTTGGCCCCCGCAGGCTTCATAGTTGTTGTGGGGGATCAAGCTCGAGGGTTCGCAGTTGACGTAGGAGAACGTGCCCCCTTGTGCCCCCGGTGCGGCCGTCGTTCCGGTGCCACCACCACTGCTGTTGCTGCTGCATGCGGCAGCGATCATCACGAGAACCACGGTCGCAACGACGACCTTCACGAAGCCCTTCATCAAGCCACCTCCCGATATGGACGGCCTATCCTGCACCGCATCGTTCTCCAGCACAAACCGGATCTTCTCAGTGATACGTGACCCGTGGCCTCAGCGACTGAGCACCAACTTTCCGAGTTGGTCTTTGGCCCTGAGCCGTTCGAGCGCCTCAGGGTAGCGGGCGAACGGGGTGGTTGCCTCGGTCGGCAGTGAAACCGCTCCCGAGCCGACAAGACGGACGGCTTCGGCGAACTCGGCCCGATCGTTCATCGAAGACCCGACCACCTCTAGCTGCCGCCAGAACACGGTCGGCAGGTGGATCTCAGCGCTGCGACCGGTGGTCGAGCCGTTCGTCACCAGGCGTCCGCCCCGGGCCAGCGCGTTGAGCGAGCGTTCGAACGTAACGGTGCCGACGTTGTCGATCACGACGTCGGCACCGCGTCCCCCCGTCAAGGACCGGATCTCTTCGTCGTAGCGACCGGTGCTGTCAAGGGCGGCCACCGCGCCGTTGGCGGAGGCCCAGGCACGCGCGCGCTGCGTGGAAGAGGCGGCGAAAACCTCTGCCCCCACCGCCCGTGCCACCAGGAACGCCGCCATCGCGCTCCCACCTCCAACGCCGATCACCAGGACTCGGCTCCCGGCAGCGACCCGCCCTCTGCGGAGCATGCGCACGGCCGATGAAACGACGAGTCCGAACGACGCGGCCTGCTCCCAGGGCAGACCCGCGGGTGTGCGAACGACGTTCACCCCCGGGACGACGACGCTGTCGGCATGGGTGCCCCACCGATGCTCGCCGACCACCGCGAAGTCGGGGCAGTACGGGATATCGCCTGCGAGGCAGTATTCACAGCGGCCGCAGGAGGTCGAGGGATCGACGAGCACCTCCGCGCCCGGCGACAGGTCTTCGACAGCCTGCCCGACCTCGACCACGACGCCGACGCCGTCGGCACCGGGGACGTGGGGATACGACGGGGGCTTGGGCCTGCCCTGGGCGACCCACAGATCGAGGTGATTGAGGGCCGAGGCTCGCAGCGAGACCTTCACCTCCCAAGGCCCGACGGGCGGGTCCGGCACCTCGCCCAGTCGATACTGCGTTGCGCCTTCGTCGAGGATCCACGCCTGCATCAGATGCCGGCCTCCCCGCGGTCGCGCCGCAATCCGACGATGTCGAACCCCCATCCATCGGTCACGACCCCGACTCGGCGGAACCCGCGGGAGGCGTAGTACGGCTCCAAACGGGGGTCGCAGTCCAGGGCGACCGTGGCCGGCCCATCGGCGGCAGCCAGAGCCCACGCCGCGTGCACGAGCATGCTGCCGATGCCGTGACCTTGCAGCGTCGGCTCCACCGCCACGGGGCCGATGTACGCGTGCAGGGGCAGACCGACGTGGAGCGTGCGTATCAACAGGTCGAGAGCGTGGGACCTGCGCGCGAGCTCCGTGTCGCCCTTCGGGTCGGCAGCGACGTCCATCGTGCAGAAGAAGCAGGCTCCTGCGGCCTCGACGCACGCGATGCCCACCACGTGATCTCCAGCGAATGCGGCCAGGGTGGTGGTGGCCGCACCGGTCACGTCCATGCCCCTGTAGATGTCCTGGACGGTGGCGAACCGCCCGACGGGGTCCTCATCCAAGGGTCGCATGTAGGCCTCGGTCCAGAAAGCCCGGCCCGCCACGGCCGCGGCTTCGGGCCACCGCTCGGCCGCAAGCGGCCGGATCGTCACGTCCATACCGGTCAGGAGCCTACCCGCGGCTAGACTCGGGGCCGTCCACGATCAGGAGCGCCACACGGTCATGCCCATCGTCGTGATGAAGTTCGGCGGCACGTCCGTTGGATCTGTTGAACGGATCCGGGGCGTTGCCGATCGAGTCGTGCATGCTCGCGAAGCGGGCAACGACGTGATCGTCGTGGTCAGCGCGATGGGACAAACCACCGACGAGCTGCTCCAGATGGCGGGTCAGATCACCGACCTGCCCGACCCCCGCGAGCTCGACATGCTGCTCACGGCGGGCGAGCGCATCACGATGTCGCTGCTCGGCATCGCGTTGAACGCGCGAGGCTGCAAGGCCGCCAGTTACACGGGCTCGCAAGCAGGCATCATCACCGACACGCAGCACGGCGCGGCCAAGATCACCGAGATCCGGCCGAAGCGGATCATCGAGGCGCTGGGAGCCGGCAGTGTGGTGATCCTCGCCGGCTTCCAAGGGTTGTCGAGCGACTACGAGATCACGACGCTCGGGCGCGGCGGATCGGATCTGACCGCCGTCGCGATGGCCGGTGCCGTGGGCGCCGAGGTCTGCGAGATCTATACCGACGTCGACGGCGTGTTCACCGCCGACCCGCGCATCGTGCCGAACGCGGCCAAGGTCGAGGCGATCAGCTACGACGAGATGCTGGAGCTCGCCGCCGCCGGCGCGAAGGTGCTGCAGCCGCGCGCGGTCGAGATGGCGCGGCGCCACGGCGTGCGGATCCATGTGCGTTCCACGTTCACCGATGACGATGGCACCTGGGTGCAAGACAGGAGCGAAGACGATATGGAAGGCGTGTTGATCAGTGGTGTCGCGCTCGATACCGACGAAGCCAAGGTTACGATCGACGACGTGCCCGACCGCCCGGGGGTGGCCGCGCAGATCTTCAAGGCGATCGCCGCCGAGGGCATCAGCGTCGACATGATCGTGCAGAACGTGTCGCATGCGTCCAAGACCGATATGTCGTTCACGGCGCCGCGGGCAGACCTGCCCCGGTTGCAGGGTGCGCTCGACGCGCTCACCGCCGAGATCGGCGCCGCACGGTTCACGGTGGACGACGACATCGCCAAGGTCACGCTGGTCGGCGCCGGCATGAAGTCGCATCCAGGTGTGGCGGCCGACATGTTCGACGTGCTGGCCGCAGAAGGCATCAACATCGAGATGATCTCGACGTCGCCGATCCGGGTGTCGTGCGTGATCCGTCGAACCGACGGCGACCGTGCCGTGCAGGCGATACATACACGCTTCGCGCTCGAGGCGCCGAGCTAGATCTCGCTGGTCAAAGGACGCGAACGCCGTTGGTAGGGTGTTGCGTATGGGCTTGAAGGTCGCCGTCATCGGGGCTACCGGCGCGGTCGGTCGGGAGATGGCCCGCATCATGCACGAGCGCGGGTTCCCCGTTGAGGAGTTCGTGCCATTGGCGTCGGCGCGCAGCGCCGGCAGATCCGTCACCTTCGCCGGGCGCGAGCACGAGGTCCGCGAACTCACCGTTGCGGCCGCAGCGGGTGTCGACGTCGCGTTCGTGTCGGCGGGCGCGACGACGTCGCGGGCGTTCCTGCCCGGCATCGTGGAGGCGCACGGCACGGTGTGCATCGATAACTCCAGCGCGTTCCGTATGGACCCGGCATGTCCGTTGTCGATCCCGGAGGTGAACCCCGAGGCGCTCGAGGGGTGGCCACGGGCGGGCATCATCGCGGTGCCCAACTGCACGACGATCACGGCGATGCTGCCGATCGGGCCGCTGCATCGAGCGGCCGGCCTGCGCTCGTTGGTGCTGTCGTCGTATCAGGCGGTGAGCGGCGCCGGTCACAAGGGCACGCGCGAGCTGGCCGAGCAGATCGACAAGCTCGCCGGGCAGGTGGAAACGCTCGGGCACCCCGACCACGCCGCCTTGCCGCAGGGCGTCTTGTTCGCCAAGACCATCGCGTTCAACGTCGTGGCCAAGATCGGTGAGTTCGAGCCCGACGGGTTCACCGGCGAAGAGACCAAGATGATGGCCGAGCCGAAGAAGATCCTGTCGGCGCCCGATCTCCAGGTGCTGGCGACCAGCGTGCGCGTGCCGGTGGTGACGGGTCACGCCGTGTCGATCCTGGCGGAGTTCGCGCGGCCGATCGACGTCGCCGAGGCTCGCGCGATAATGGCGTCGGCACCGGGCGTCACGCTCATGGACGATCCGGCGGCCAACGTGTTCCCGAGTCCCCTCGATGCGGCGGGTGGCGACGATGCACTGGTCGGACGTATCCGTGCGGTGCCCGGTCGCGACGACGCGCTTGCGCTGTTCAGTTGTGCGGACAACCTCCGCGCGGGCGCGGCGCTGGATGCGATCCGGATCGCCGAGCGGCTGTTCACCGACTAGTTGTCGTCGCGGATCGGCTCCCCGCCGAGGGACACGTCGTCGGTCAACGGCTTGACGAACCATTCGCCGTAGTTCTGCCAACCCTGCCGCTCGTAGAAGGCGATCGTGTCGTTGCGCCAAGCCGCGGTCACCAGCGCCATGCGGAAGCAGCCGCGCTTGCGAGCGAGCTCTTCGGCGCGCGACAGGAGCGCACGGCCGACGCCCCTTCCGCGAGCGCGATCGGCGACGACGAGATCGTTGACACGCGCCTGGGGTCGATGGTCACCGAGACGCTGGTGGTACTCCATGTCGATGACGCCGAACACCTCACCGTCGGCATCGGCGGCGGCGACCAGCGTGACGTTGTCGATGCGCCGGATGTGTCCGGCGAACTGCAGCTGGTGGGTCGGATCGCCTGCGGTGCCCGCCGCCACGCCGCGACCGAGCTCAACGAGGAGACCCGCCACGGCCGTCCAGTCCGCAGGGGAGGCCATCCGAACGGTCATCTCACTCACGGGGCGCACTCGCATGGCTGCTCGTGGCACTTCGGGCACCCGTTCGCGTAGCGAGACATCACGGAGCCGAGATCGACATCCAGCTGGTTGGCGAGCGATGCCAGCCAGGCCAGCGCGTCGGAGAACTCGAGCTCCAGGTTGGCCCGGTCACCGGTGCGGATCGCTCGGGCGAGTTCGCCCACCTCTTCGATGAACCATCGGAAGCTCGCGTCGACCCCGCGTGATGTGTCGCGGGCCCCGTACGTGGCGCGCATCGAGTCCTGGATGTCCGATAGGTCCATAAGGCACGCAGTCTAGGATGCGGGGATGTCTCGGCACGCATACAAGTTCTCCACAAATGCGTTTTGCCTGGTCACAGAGGGTCAAGGGGGAGTTACGACCTTCGGCTCATTTACTGTAGGCCGCCTGGCGTGTTAACTACACGTGGCCGGTCTAGTTAGACCGGACGACGTCCGGTGCGGAGGGTTGCCGGCTCGAGACTATGGTTGCGTGAACGGCGTACTTTGGGAGGCTCTGTCTCCCAAAGGATGTGGTGAGCTGGAGATCGCCGCAGTGGCGCGTTTGCGGATGGGGGAGGGGACTCTTGGGCATCAAGGATGCAGGGCTCGTGATGGTTGTGCCCACCTATAACGAGATCGAAAACGTCGATACATTGATCTCGAAGCTCGATTCCGTGCGTGGCATTTGCCCGGTCGACGTACTTTTCGTCGACGACGGATCACCCGACGGTACCGGCGCACGACTGCTCGAATCGTCAATGTCACGGCCGTGGATCCACGTGCTCGAACGTGCCGGTCGCATGGGGCTCGGCTCGGCGTACCGTGCCGGCTTCGGGTGGGCCCGCGAGCACGGATATGACCGTATAGGCGAGATGGACGCTGACCTCAGCCACGACCCCGCATACATCCCCGCACTCGATGAAGCGGTTCGAGACGGCGCAGACCTCGCGCTGGGCTCCCGCTACACCCCTGGCGGTGGATCACAGGGTTGGCCGCTGCACCGCCGGATCTTGTCGCGAGGCGCGAATCGGTTCGCGCGAACGCTGCTGCGACTCTCGACGCGCGACGTGACGGGCGGGTTCCGCCTCTACGACGGCGACGCGATCGACTTGCTGTTGGAACAAGGAACGGAGTGTGACGGCTACGGCTTCCAGGTGGAAGGCGTTGTCGCGATCACGCGCGCCGGCCTTCGCATCACCGAAGTACCGATCACGTTTACCGATCGAGCATACGGAAGGTCGAAGATGTCGCGAAAGATCGTTTGGGAAGCGACACGCCGTTGCGTATCGCTCGCGTTCAGCAAACCCCCGGCGTCGGTGCAACCCGCCGCGCACGCTGTTCGTCAGGAGACCGCGGATGGACGCTAACGCGCAGGTATCGCGCCCGGGTGAGTCGGGCCGCATCGGCCGCTTCCTCGGTTTCGCCCTTGTCGGCGCGACCGGCTTGGTTGTCAACCAATTGGCCTTGTATCTGTTCACCGAGAAGGTCGGTGTCTACTACCTGCTGTCCGCGATCTTGGCCACCGAGCTCTCGACGATCTGGAACTTCGCGCTGGTCGAGCGGTTCGTGTTCGACGGCGGACCACAAGGTCGTTGGACCCGGCTCGGTTGGTTCGCGCTCATGAACAACATCTGGCTGCTGCTGCGCACGCCGCTCCTGTATGTGCTGACCGACGGAGCGGGCCTCAACTACCTGATCTCCAATGCGGTGGTCCTTGGCGCGATGACCCTTGTGCGCTTCGGCATCGCGGATCGCTTGATCTGGGGAGACACCGGCGTGAGCGGAGGTGGGTCCGATGACCGCGGTTCGAGCAGAGCCGACGCCGCGGCCACCGCTTCGGCGCAAGCCCGCACGAAGAAGACGTGGTCCTACGACGTCCACGGGATCATGGGCATCGTGTCGGAGACGCCGTTGCCCGAACTGGTGCGCTTCGTCGTTCCAGCGCTTGCGGGACCGGCCGATCTCACGGTGACGGTCAGCAATCGCGGCTTCGGCGGTCTGCGCCGTCGCGTCCTGGTGGAGGAAGCGGACGATTCGATCACCTACATAGAGCACCTGGGTCGCTTCGGGTTCGCGGCCAAGATCGATGTCGACACGTTGGCGAACATCCAGGTGTCGAAGTTGCTCCGACGTTCCCCGCACGTGGCCTACACGAATGTCGACGAGCCGGTCGTTCGCTGGATCATGGTGCGAAAGGGCTACATCCTGGCTCACGCAGCTTGCCTGCAGATCGACGGGCACGGGGTGTTGATCACCGCGCGCACCGATACGGGCAAGACCACGACGTGCTTGAAGTCCATCAAAGAGCAGGGGTCCGGGTTCGTGTCCGACGACATGGTCATCATCGATCCGTCGGGGCGGGCGCTGTCGTATCCCAAGCCGCTCACGATCTCGTCGCACACACTGCATGCGGTCAAGGGCGCGCCGATGGCCCTGCACACCCGCGCGTGGCTGCAGGTGCAGGGTCGACTGCACTCGAAGTTCGGTCGATCCGTTGGGCTCGCGTTCGGCAACATCAACCTGCCGGTCGCATCGATGAGCGCGATCATCCAGATGATCATCCCGCCGCCGAAGTTCGAGGTCGATCGGTTGATCCCCGAAGCCGAGATGGTTTCTTCCCTGCAACTCGACCGGCTCGTCGTGATCGAGAGGGGTGACGCGTTGCTGAAGGAGCTGGACGCGGACGCCGCGTTCGAGATCTTGTCTGAGAACACTGAGGATGCCTACGGGTTCCCACCGTATCCGCGCATCTCGCACGCGCTGGCCAACGGTGAGGGTCCGGTCGAAAAGGAGATCCGCCGCAGCATCACCGGCGGATTGGAAGCTGTGCTCCTGCGCACCCCCGACCGGGCTTGGTTCGAGCTGTTACCGACCCTGGCGGCCGGTGTGGCGACTCCCGCCGGCGCCGAATCGCTCAGCCTCGCCGACGATGGGCAGGTCGTGTTGGATCTGACCGGCACCGCGAAGGCACCGAAGGCCGCCGCGCCCGGCTCCGTGATCGCGATCGACGCGTCGGTACGAAACGCCGATGTCGACGTGCCGGGCGACGACATCCCATCGAGGTTCGAGAAGCTGACGCCCGCGGAGACCGAGGAGGTCGAGCGCGCGCTGTCGGGAGCGCTGGCGTTGTTGCAGAAGGTGTCCGACATCCTCGATGCTCAGAACGAGCGGTACGAGCCCGCGGTCTCGGGGCTCCTCGCGAGTGTGCGCTCGTTGCGTGACGCTCGCGCCCCGCAGGGCAAGGGCTGATCGCCGTGCGGCACCCCGTCGGGGCATCTCTCTTCGCTTATGCCGAACGGGCGTTGGACCGGCGTCGGCTAGAGTTGCCGTTCACGGTCGTCGTTGGCGGCCTGAGGCGTCGATCGTGAGCACCGGGACGCTCACGAAGCGCACGAGCCCCCCCCAGGGAGACGACGCCGTGGCGGTGCAGGAGCAGCCGGCCAAACAATGGGCGAAAGAGCTCGTGCCGATGGCTATCTTCGCCATCCTCGCGGTGGCTGTGGCCGTTCGAGTTCTCCACCTGGGCGCGCTCGGGTTCAACAGCGACGAGGCCGTCTACAGCGGCCAGGCTGGAGCGCTTGCGGGCGTCGGTGCGTTCGCTCGCTCCTTCTCGCCGTTCCGCGCGCACCCGCTGTTCCTGCAGACGATCCTAGCGATCGAGTTCACGCTGATCGGACACATGAGCGAGGTGGCCGCGCGCATGACCGTCGTCGTGTTCGGCGTTGGCGCGGTGTACGCGACGTATCTGCTCGGTCGGCGCATGTACGGCGTGGCGGTTGGACTCGGCGCGGCCGCGGCGCTGGCGTTGATGCCATACCACGTGTTCATCAGCCGGCAGGTGCTGCTGGATGTGCCGGCCGGATTCGCGGTGTTGCTCGCGTTCGCAGCCTTGTATCGCTACGAGGGCGTCGAGACACGGCGTTGGCTCTACCTCGCAGCAGCGCTGGCCGGTGTTGCCTGCGTCATCAAGGAAACGATGATCGTGTTCGCGCCGGCCGCGTTCCTCTATTTGTTGTGGTCGGGTTTGCTGCGCAAGACACGCATCCGCGACGTCGTCATCTCCGCGGTGCTGATGGGCATCATGCTCGCCCCATTCATCGGGACCCGATTCGTATTCTCGGGCTCGGAGGCTGGCGGGTACATCGTGTATCAGCTGTTCCGCGACCCGAACCACCCGGTGTGGTACTTCCCGGTCGTCCTGTGGATCTTCGTCACGCCGATCGCTGCGTTGACCGCGCTCGGGGGTTTCATCCATTGCGTCGTCCACCGCGATCGGGCGGCGAAGCTGTTGTTGTCGTGGCTGATCGTGTTCGGCTTGTTCTTCCAGTTCTGGCCGACGAAGCTGCTGCCGTACACCATCATCCTGGTGCCGGCGATGGCGCTGGTCGGCGCACGCGGCGTCGTCGAGGGCATCCGAGCGGTGCGCACCCGCGTTTCGTTGGAGACGACCACGATCGTTGCGGCGATCGCCGGTGTCGCCATCTTGATGCCGATGATCCGCCCGACGCTCGCCGCCGGTGAAGTGATCCGCGACAGCAGCTTCTCCGGACCGTTCACGACCGACGTCGAGGTACAGGACTTCGCCGGGGGGCGAGAGGTTGGTCAGTGGCTCGGTGCGAACACGCCGGCCAACGCCGTCGTCCTCACGATGGGCCCGTCGCTCGGCAACCTCGTGAGTTTCTACGGAGATAGGGACTGGTATGCCCTCAGCGTGAGCCAGGACCCGAAGCTGCGGAACCCGGCGTATCGACCCATCGCGAACCCCGACACCGAGATCCGGCAGATCCACGTGCACTACGCCGTGTGGGACGCCTACACGGCCGACCGCGCGCCATTCTTCAGTTTGCGGCTGAATTCATATGTGCAGAAGTACGCGGGCACACCGGTGTTCAGCGTCTGGGTCAACGGCAACGACGTCCTGACCACCGCGGGGGCTGCTCCCGACGGCGCAGAGGTGCGCCTCGTCGTGTATTCACTCGTTGGCGGGGACCCACTTCGCGACGCTCCCGATCAGGTTGGTCGATGAGACGCGTACTGGTCGCCCTGCTGATCGGGCTTCCGTTGCTCGGCGCGCCCATCGCCCCTGCCGCCGCAGCGACGGGCATGCCGCCGATCGAGCACCTCGTCGTGATCGTCGAGCAGAACGCCACCTTCGACCACACGTTCGGCACGCTCCCCGATGTCAACGGCATCGAGGTCGGTCAGAAATTGACGATGGCCGGCGGCGAAACCGTGCACATCAAAGGCTTCTCCAAGCTCGGACCGCACGCGTTCATCGTCTCCAAAGGAGAGGAGGTACTCAGCAATGGACCGACCGTTGCATCCGACGCGTTCCGCAGGGGACATATGGACGGTTTCTGGGACGCCCAAATCACCACCGGGAAGAACCCGCATCTGCCGTTCACCGTTATCGACGAGGCGACGCTCTCGCCGTGGGCGCAGCTTGCGCGTCGCGGGGTCGTGTTCGACAACTATTTCTCGTCCTATCTGGCTGGTTCATTGCCCAATACGCTGAGCCTGGTCTCGGGCAGCGCGCACGGACGCGAACGCGGGTCGAGCGCCAACGTCACGAGCCTGTGGAACAGCCGATTCCCCACGGTGTTCGACAAGGCGACGGATGCGGGCGTTTCGTGGCGCTATTACGTCGGGGGTCTCGACGGGATCGACGAGAAGAAGGTCGCGAGCCGGGCCTACGTGCGAAGCGCCGATGCGACGCCGAGCGCCCTGTACTGGGCGCCGATCTTGTCGATGAAGCGGTTCTGGACGGATCCCGCGTTGGCCGCGAACGTCAAGCCGCAGGGCAGCTTCTTTTCCGATGTTGCCTCGGGCGACCTGCCGAACATCACCTACATCTTGCCGCAGCCCACGACGCACGAGCCGCTTGTCCTAGCCCCGACCTGCGGCTGCTTTCGATCCTCAATGCGATCCGCACCGCGCCGACCTGGAAGAACACCGCGGTGATGGTGGTATGGGATGACTGGGGCGGCTATTACGACCACGTCACACCTGAGAGGGCCGGCGGCGAACAGCTCGGCTTTCGCGTCCCGGCGCTGTTGCTCTCCCCGTGGGTCGAGCAGGGCGTGGTCTCGCATCAGGAGCTTGACCACTCGTCCATCCCAGCCCTGGCGACGTCGCTGTTCGGCTTGCGGCCCATCGCTGCTCGAACGAGCGAGCCGGCCGACGTGTGGCTGGATGCGCCGAGAACGGGTGCGCCGATCGAAGCGCTGGACTACGCGCCACCGTATGTGGCCGCCGGGATGGCCAATGCGCGCACGGTCTATCTGCTGTACGCCCTAACGGCTATAGTGATCGTTGTTGTCCTGGGGGTGCTCGGGGTGAGTCTTTGGCTCCGTCCAGGCAGGGGAGAGGCTGAACGATGAAGCGCCAAACATCGCTTGCTCGCGCGATGGCGATCGTTCTCGTGCTCGTGCCGACCGTGGCCGCCGTCGAGGGGTTCGCGCCCGCTGCGCTCGCGTCGCCCGCGCCGCAGCTCACCCGGTATCCCTACCTGACCGATGTGGTGCAGGGCTTCGCCACCGTGAACTGGGGCACCGACCGGTCGGTGACCAAAGGCACCTTGACGTACGGCAAGGTGGGGATCGAGACATGTTCGGCACACACGGTCTCGGCGTCCAAGACCAGCATCACCGTGAAGAGCGTCAGCGAGTACCAATGGAAGGCCAAGATCTCCGGTCTGCTGCCCAACACGCGGTATTGCTACCGCGTGCTGCTCGGCTCGACCGATCTGCTCGGGTCTGACCCCTCGCCGCAGTTCACGTCGCAGATCGCAGCGGGCGAGACGACGCCGTATTCGTTCGCGGTGCTGGGCGACTGGGGCGACACCGACGTGAACGGGACGAATCCGCAGCAGGCCGCGCTCATGTCGTCGCTGGCGACCAGCGGCGTGCGCTTCGCCCTTGGCACTGGAGATACCGCCTACGACAGCGGCACGCAGAGCAACTACGGCGACCTGCAACAGACCGGCTATCGGGTTAGTTCGGTGTTCGGTCCGGATTTTTGGACCAAGGCGGGGTCGTCGATCCCGTTGTTCAACGCGCCGGGCAACCATGGAGCGAGCTCGACGTTCTTCAACAACTGGCCGCAGGATCGGGCCGTGTCGACATCGTCGGGCAAGTACGCGATGGAGACCTACTGCTGTCTCAACGGCACGTCGTCGGGCAAGTCGCCGAGCGCGTGGTACGCGTTCGACGCGGGTACGGCGCGCTTCTATGTCTTGACCACGACGTGGTCGAGTTCCAACGTCGGCAGCAGCGATGAATACGGCAACGACTACGCGAACCGTTGGACGCCTTCGAGCGCCGAGTACAAGTGGCTGCAGAACGACCTGGCCACGCACTCCTCGCAACTCAAGTTTGCGGTGTTCCACTACCCGCTGTACTCGGACAACGCCACCGAGCCCTCGGACACGTACCTGCAGGGGGCGAACAGTCTGGAGGGGCTCCTCGAGAGTCACGGCGTCAACATGGTGTTCAACGGTCACGCGCACCTGTACCAGCGCAACACCGCCCCTCCCGGTGGGGTCGTGAGTTACGTGAGCGGCGGCGGGGGGGCGGCGCCCGAGCCGATCACGCAGTGCAAACCCCTTGACGCGTACGGGATCGGGTGGAGCGCGACATCCGGTGGCAGCAAGTGCGGCGCCGCCGTGAAGCCGACGGTCATCGAGCAGGTGTATCACTACCTGAAGGTGGATGTGAACGGAACGCAGGTCACGGTGTCGGGCGTGAACGCGCTCGGGCAGACCTTCGACACCGTCACGTATGAATTCGCGGCCGACACGACGAACCCGACGCCCCCCGTTCTGCAGGCGACGGCGCCTGCGGGCAACCGGGTGGATCTCAGCTGGACCGCATCGACCGATGCGAAAGGCATCGCCGCGTACGACATCTACCGCGACGGCGCGTCTTCCCCGCTGGCCACGGTGGCCGGCAGCGTCACCACGTACCCGGACACGACCGTCGTTGCGCAAACGCAGTACAGCTACGTGGTGAAAGCCCGTGATCCGTCCAACAACGTGTCGGATCCGAGCAATACCGTGACGCTGACGACTCCGTCGATGGATCAGGAAGCGCCGTTGCCTGCCACAGGTCTACAAGCGGTCGCCGTCAGTGCCAATCGGGTCGATCTGGCCTGGACGGCCGGCAGCGACAACATCGGTGTGAGCGCGTACGACGTCTACCGCGGCGGATCGTTGATCGGCAGCGTCGGCGGCGGGGTCACCGCGTATTCGGACCTTACAGTCAGCGCATCCACCGCCTACACCTACACCGTGCGGGCGCGCGATGCGGCGGGCAACACGTCGCTCGACAGCAACGTCGCGTCGGTGACCACGCCATCGCTCGGTGTCGTGTTCTCCGAGGACTTCGAGACGGGAACACTGTCGGCGTGGACGAGCGTCACCGGTCTCACCGTGCAACAAAGCGTCGTGCCGCCGGGCGGTGGAGCCTGGGCCGCGCGCGAGACGAGCGCGAGTGCGGGAGCCACGTACGCGTACAAGTCGATCTCACCGACGGTCACCGATGTCTATGCCAAGTTCCGCTTCCAAGTCGTGAGTCGAACGGGATCGGTCGACCTGATGCGGTTCCGAAACGCCACCGGGGGCAGCAAGCTCTCGCTGTACGTGAGCGGCACGACGAACACGTTGTCCACGCGCAACTCGGCGGGAACGAGCACGCGCTCGTCCTCGGTGATCGCGAACGGCACGTGGTACACGGTAGAGGTACACGCTTTGATCGGCGTCCCCACGGTGACGGAGGTATGGCTCGACGGCGTCCATCTCACCGCGCTCGATGCGACGGGCGATATCGGCAGCACCGCGATCGGTCAGTTCCTGCTCGGGACGACCGCCGCAGGAACGTATGACGTGGTGGTCGACGACGTGGTCGTGGCAAAGAACTTCATCTGACTACGTCGTTTCGAGTAGGTGCATCACGGTACGAGCGCTGCCCATCGATGGGGCGCATGATGTCATCGGATGTCCACTTCCCCGACACCCTTTGAGCAGCCCCGCCTGCCATCCTTCTCTCCGGACGAACGTGCCGAGACGGGAGATGAGATGGCGTCGATCAGCCAAGAGCTTCCCCGAGAAGCTGTGCAGCCCCGAGCGCTCCGCGAGGTCTTACAGCGTGCGCTGCGAGCGTTGCCGACACGCTGCGATCACTGCGGCGGTCGGGTGATCCGCACCGACCCGATGGCCGCGAAGTCGTGCAACGGCTGCGGACTGTGGGCCGAGTAGCTCGCCTCAGTGCACGAGGTCTGAGATCACGTTCAGGTACCGCTTGCCGTAGCGTTGCAGAGGCTGGACGTAGGTGCCCTCGGCGATCTCGTTCCAGCTGATCAGCACCCAGCCGTTGGGGTGCGACGCCTTGTTGCCGGCGAAGAGCTTGCGCATCGTGGTGCCGTCCTTGCGTGGCACGCACGTGGAGCCGCCCAGCAAGATCGAGTTGTAGCCCGGCGCGATGGGCGCGAACCACATCTTCTTGCTGCCGTCCGGATTGGGCTTCGCGTTACGGACCTTCGCAGCCAGATGCTTGAGTTGCGTGAAGGAGGCGGGGTTGCGGTACGGGTCTTGCGACGACCAGTAGTACTGATCGCCATCGAGCAGGGCGCCGCGCGTGCTCGTCCAGGTGTCCCAGTTCTCATCACCGATCAAGTAGAAGGACGAACGGAACTTCTGCGAGATCGTCTTCAGTACGGAGTTCGGGTACTTGCGGCTGCCCATCCACACGAGCGGGAGACGCTTGGAGAACGTGCGGTCGAACGCCGAGTCGTGCCCGTATAGACGCCGCAGGTACGCGAGGTCGCCGGCGATGTGGCTCGTCGACAAGATCGTGTCCGACGCCTTGTAGCTGATCCACAGCTTGAAGTGGATGCCCTGCTTGTTCACCTCGTGCACGACGTTGACGAGCATCTGCAGGCGCCGGCTGTAGGTGAGCTTCTTGACCGTCTGCGTCGCGCGGCCGGTTCCGGCCCAGTTGACGATGAACCCGCGCAGACCGGCCTTGGCGGCGGTACGCACGTCGTGCTCGATGACCGCACGGCGATCCTGGGTGAATAGCGCTCTGGGCGTGTCGGTGAGCTGGTTGCCGGAGTACTTGCTCGTCGGTCCGCAGCCCGTGCTGTTGAGGGTCGCCGGCAGCGGCAGCGGGCTCGACGCATACGGGAAGTTCGGGCCGAGCTTGTCGTGCCAGTGGAGCTTGGACCACCACAAGTAGTAGTAGGCGAACATGTTCGCCCTGATCGGGGCGCGGACAGCGGTTCGGGTGTGCTTCGTAGACGCCATCGCGGGTGCCGCCGCCGTGCTCACGAAGGAGGCCCCAAGACTCGTAAGCAGGAGCGCGACAACGATGAATCGACTGATCGTGGACTTCATACGGGGGGACCTCCAGGCTAGCGGGTTGAGGGCCCCGATGGCCCGCCCGCGTACTCGGTTCGAGGTATCGGTCGACGTACGACGGCACCTGAGGGCTGGCGCGACGGCTGAGCGGTCGCCTGCGACCCCCTCTCGGCCGTTTGCAGCGATCTTGGGCCATTCGGCCGTTCCCCTGCCCGTGGGCACCTGTTAGACCTCTTCCTGGAGTAGGCCGTTTAGGGGATATATCCGGTCAGAACGGGTGATGAAGGGGGGTGACCCCCTCGCAGGCCGACCGGCGGAGGAGGAACGAGATGGGTTCGGGCTCGCACCAGCGCTCACGCAAGGCACTCAAGCGAGTGCTCGCCGCGTTGCTCCCTTTCACGATCGTGAGTTCTCTCATGCTGGGCGGTGCGTCGTTCGCGGCGCCCGACCCGACCGATCCGTCTGCGGCGCCGACGCAGTCGCCGAGCCCCGATCCGTCCAGCTCGCCGACCCCAGAGCCGAGTCCGGCCGCGTCCCCCAGCTCCGCGCCGACGGTCTCGGAAAGTCCGGCCGCCCAACCTTCCCCGAGCGAGTCATCGACGCCTTCGCCGACCGAGAGTCCGTCCACGGGGCCTGCCGCGCCGGTTGCAACCACGAACGTCCTGGTCCGGTTGGTCGCCGGCTTGAGCAACGAGGAAGTCGCGGCCGCGATCGCGGTGGGCGGTGGCACCGAAGTGTCTTCGATCGATGCGTTGCGCATCCACGTCCTGGCCGTTCCGGCCGACGCGGTGTCCGAGGCGATCGTGGCGTACGGCGCGGACCCCCGCGTCGACTCCGTCGACCGCGATCG
>JANMPG010000173.1:0-5854 GCA_031369745.1 Actinomycetes bacterium | reverse complement strand
GAACGCCGACAACATGTCGCTCGCGTTCGCATCTCGGCTCGTCAGGGGCGGCACGTCGAAGACGGTCTCGATGAATCGCAAGACCGACGCGAACTCATAGGTGGTGTGGTCGATCGCGCCGGGCCTCGCGTAGGGCGAGATGATCAACGCCGGCACGCGGGGACCCAGACCGTACAGATCGACGTGCGGGGGCGCGACGTGGTCGTAGAACCCGCCGAAGTCGTCCCACGTCAAGATCACCGCCGTCGAATCCCACTCGGGGCTTCGCATCAGCGCGTTCAGGACCTCCACGGTCCAGTTCTCACCGGCGCACATGCTCGCCGGCGGGTGCTCGGACAGGCCGAACGGCGGCGTGAGCCACGACACGGCGGGCAGGTGGCCGGCGTGCAGATCCTGCAAGAACCGGGCCGCAGGCACGACGTTGTCGTACATGTCGCTGAAGCGCACGTGGCGCACCATACGCAGCGGCTGCACCCATTCGTTCTCGCCGAGGTAGTCCTTCCAGCCGATCCCGGCGGCCTCGAGCCGATCGGGCAGCACCGCGACGTCGGTGCACGGCCACCGTGGTTGGTAGAAGGATTGCAGCTGCTCGGCCCCCGCCGGTCCTTGCTCCTCGAGCCGATACAGCTCCTCTTGCCCGGCGCGATCGAGCCTGGGCAGCGCGAACGCAAGCTCCGAAGGGTCGTCGCAGAACTCGCGACGCCCGGTGCCGAACTGCCCCGGTCGTTCGTGATCGACCAACCGATCCGACTGTGAAGCGAACGTCCACAGATGCTCCACGCCGGTCGGGCCGTAGATCGAAGAGAAGAACCGATCCGCCAGCGTGAAGTGCTGCGCGTACCTCCAATAATTCGGGATATCGGCTCGTTGATACTGCACGAACCCGATCGGGTCGAAGCAGTTCATCTGGCCGCCGTTCACAGCCGACACGCCGTCGGCGAAGCTGTGACCGGCGTCTTCGACGATGTCGTCCGCGTGCGCCAGCGGCAACGTTTGCCCGTCGCACGTCTGACCCTGCGTCGCGCCGTCGGCGCCCGGGTAGGCGCCGAACATCGTGTCGAACGTCCGGTTCTCCTTGATCAGGAACACGACGTGATCGATCTTGTTGCGGGCGGCGGTCACGACGGTGGGATCGCTCGGTTGGGCGTAGGTCGTGACCGGTGTCTCACCCGGGTCGAGCTGGCTCGGGATCGGCGTCGCCGACCCTCCGCCGAACACGCACGCCGCGGCCACGAGCACGAGGCACAAGGGCGCCGCGATGCGAGCGAGCAACCGTCCAGCGGCGGAGGTTGTCCTGGGCATCCGGGGAGGGTAGCCGACCGACCGCGATGTACGGCAGGATGGCGCGGTGCGCCCCCGTCGCGTTGTGGTGTTGGCCGTGGTCCAGTTGGCGCTGGCGTCCGCATGCGGTGGGCGGCCGGCCGCAACCGTGGCCACAGCGTCGCCGTCCCTCGCACCCCGGCCGGCAGCGACGCCTTCGGTGGAGGCCTTGCTGCCCGCCGGCTCGGCGACGCTGGTAGCGCGCGCCCGCTCGGGGCTGTTCCGGGTGTACGAGCAGCCGGGGCCGGGTGCGGTGATGACCGCGAAGCTTCGGGCCTCCAACGATTGGGCACAGCCGATCTGGCTGCCGGCGATCGGTGCATTCACCGATGCCGATGCGACCGTTTGGTATCACGTGCGGTTGCCGATCCGTCCGACCGGCACCACGGGCTGGGTGCGGGCCCACGATGTTCGCACCCGAGCTCTGCACGAGCGCATCGTCGTGGACCTGTCGGCACACCGCTTGTGGCGATCCGTGGCGGGGCAGCCCGCGCAGTCCTTCAGCGTCGGGGTCGGTGCGCCGGGGTTCCCGACGACGGCGGGTCGGTTCTTCGTGTGGGCGCGCGTGCCGCTGGCAGACCCCACGGGTCCCTACGGCGTGCTCGCCCTCGGGCTGTCGGGCTTTTCCGATGTGATCACCGACTGGGACGGCGGCGGGCGTATGGCGATCCACGGCACGACCGACCCCACCGACCGTGGCCAGGACGTGTCACACGGCTGCGTGCGGGTCTTCAATCCGCAGATGGCGACGCTTGCGAACGTCTCGCTGGGTACGCCGGTGTGGATCCGTCCGTAAGGCTCGTCCCGGATCGCGCCCGCCTGGCATCATGGACGCATCGACGGGGTCACGCGATCGGGAGGGGCACGCATGAGCACGGACCAGGCGGCGGGGACACGCACCGAACAGCTGCTCGCACTCGCCGAGCGCCATGCGGCCCACAACTATCACCCGCTGCCCGTCGTGATCGCCGAGGCCGAGGGGGCCTGGGTGACCGACGTCGAGGGCAACCGGTACCTCGACATGCTGGCGGCGTACAGCGCGCTGAACTTCGGCCACCGGCATCCGCGACTGGTCGAGGCCGCGCACCGTCAGCTCGATCGCCTCACGCTGACGTCCCGTGCGTTCCACAACGACACGTTCCCGATCTTCTGCCGCGATCTTGCGACGCTGGCGGGCAAGGACATGGTGTTGACCATGAACACCGGCGCCGAGGCGGTCGAGACCGCGATCAAGACGGCTCGGCGCTGGGGCTACGACGTCAAAGGCGTCCCGGCCGGCCGCGCGAGGATCGTGGTCGCCGACGGCAACTTCCACGGCCGCACGGTCACGATCGTGGGCTTCTCCGATGACCCGAGCGCACAGCAGGGGTTCGGCCCGTTCACGCCCGGCTTCGTGAACGTTCCCTACGGCGACATCGACGCATTGCGAGCTGCGATCGACGACGACACCGTCGCATTCCTGGTGGAACCGATCCAGGGGGAGGCCGGGATCATCGTTCCGCCCGAGGGTTACCTGCGTGCCGTGCGCGAGCTGTGCACCGAGCGCAACGTCTTGCTGATGGCCGACGAGATCCAGTCGGGCCTCGGGCGCACCGGCACCACCTTCGCGGTGGAGCATGAGGATGTCGTGCCCGACGTCTACATCTTGGGCAAGGCGCTGGGCGGGGGCATCATGCCGCTGTCGGCGGTTGTCGCGGACGAAGACATCCTCGGCGTGTTCCGACCCGGCGAGCACGGATCGACGTTCGGGGGCAACCCGCTCGCGTGCGCGATCGGCATCGAGGTCATCGACATGCTCCGCGAGGGTTCCTACCAGCGGGCGTCCGCAGAGCTCGGCGCCGAGCTCGTCGCCAACCTGCGCGCCGCTGATGTGGCGACCATCGCCGAGATCAGGGGTCGGGGACTGTGGGTCGGGATCGAACTGACGCCCGACGCCGGTGAGGCGCGCGCCGCGTGTGAACGCCTGATGGCACGCGGCGTGCTGGCCAAGGACACCCACTCGACCACGATCCGGCTGGCGCCGCCGTTGTGCGTGAGCGGCGAAGATCTCGACTGGGCGTTGGAGCGCATCGTCGATGTGCTGATGACGGCCCGGGCTTAGGCCGGCGCCGTCGCCACTCCACCGCGTCTGTGACGAACGAGCGCGCCGACCGGCGGGAACACGTCGAGCACCTGGGCCAGCTCGCGGTGCGAGCCGTACACGAGCAGCGCCAACATCGCGCCGTACACGGGCAGGTGCCCGATCAGCTCGGCCGACCCGAGGAAGAACAGCGTCGCGTTGAACGGTATGCCGGCGGCGGTCACGACGAGCTGCGGCATCGTGCCCGACAAGATCAACAATCCGAACAACAGCTCGATCGCCCCCGCCATCCGGATGAAGCTGAGATCGCTCACGTCCAATCCCAGCGTCCGCGCGAGGTTGAACGCCGGATAGCGATGCAGGAACGCCATTGCCAGATCCGGGTTGATCAGCTTCTCGGTGAAGGCCAGCACGATCAGGGCGCCGCCGACGAGCGCCCGTAGTGCGAACGTCGCCACCAAGACCCGGTCCCTATCCGTGCTTGCCGCGCCGAAGCGGTCCGGTCCCGGCGGCAGCAAGACGAGGAACAGCGCGATGCCGAGCAGGTCCATGCGTTCCAGGATCGGCACCGGCCCGTAGCCGATCATGCCGAGCGGGCCGGCGACCACCACCACGATCGCCGCCCAGCGGATCCGTACACCGGTGATCAGCCACACCCCGAGGAGCCCTTCCGCGATCGCGAGCGCGGCCCCGAGCGGCGAGTCGGGCAACGCGAGCGCGGGCACAAGGTAGGTGTGGCGGGTGGCCTGCGCGAGCAGCGACACGCCGGCGTGGATCGCGAGCAGCCTGGGAACCCACGGGGCGAGGCGCCCGAGCGGTGTGAGGACCGAGAGCTCCGGGGGTGGCACCCGGTGACCGATCCACCGCCAAGTGACAGCTCCGGCGATGGCCAGCGCGATCAAGACGAGCGTGGCCGCCTGCACGGCGAAGGCCCAGTCGAAGGCAGGCCGTGCGTTCGTGAACCACGTCTCGTGCGCGAGCATCGCTTCCACCACGGAAGGCTAGCGGCCCGGCGCCGCGACGCCGACGCCTGTTTGGCGCACCCGGGTAGGCACATCTTGTAGGAACCGTCGATGCCGCACCGCAGGCCGCGCGACAGATACTTCCGCTGACGCAGCCGCCCAGGGCGTTCGCCTATGCGAAGCACGCCCGAGGATAGAATCCGCGTGTGAAGAATGCCCTGATGATCGGTGTCGTTGCGATCCTGGTGGGGGCCTGCACGTCGGGAACCGTCACGACTACCGTTACGGCATCACTTCCGAGCGTCGACCCGAGCCTCGACCCGCGGCCCTTGATCGCGGACTTTTGTGACCACTCGAGACAGATCGTTGACCAGATGCGCGCCGACCTCGCGGTGGAGCCGTCATATATCGAAGCGTCGGTGGTGGCCGATGTTGCCTCATTCCGAGAAGTGGCCAACCCGCAGGCAGCCTGGTTGATCGGGGAGCGCATGATGCAGGGGAGTCTCGCAGCCCACATCATGAACACCGCCCTCGATCTCGCGCACTTCAAAGGTGCCGGCGGCCTCGACGAGCTCAGACGCCAGGTTCACGTCTTGTCGAGGAGCATCGCCATCTTCCTGAAGAAGTACTGCTGACGTCCCCGTGTTTCGTGGTGGGCCCCCGGGGACTTGAACCCCGAACCTGCGGATTAAGAGTCCGTTGCTCTGCCGGATTGAGCTAGAGGCCCGCAGAAGCTTACCAACGGACTTGAACCCTTCGGGCGGTTCCTCGGGCTAGCCGCCGCCTCGACCCTCGTCGCCGTAGACCCGTCGCGACAATGCCGCGTCGACGTTCTCGAACGCGGCCCATGTGCGCTGGAGCCAACGCGGCCAGTCGTGGGTCTGGGTGGCGGGCCCGAACTCGTCAACGTCATTGGCGACGTCGACGTCTGCGGTTCGTGCGAGCGCCGCGAGCTGCGCCGCGGCCGTCAGGTCGCCGGAGTTCCGGTTGAGCTCGACGAGGTCCTCCATGGAGGCGACGCGCGCCGTGACGCCACCGAGATCTTCGTCGGACGCCCGCGCGAAGACGCCGGCGAACGTTTCGTCGAGCTCGATCACGTCGAGGCGGCCCGCGGTCGTGTCGTAGGAGCTTCGGTGTGCGGCGTCCTCGCCGACCGGCTCGGCGCCCAGATTCTGCAGCGCCAAGCCGATCCTTCCCAGGTTGTCCAGGTCGGTCGGGATGCAGATATCGATGTCGTCGATCACGATCGGACCGCCGTGCGCCGCGGTGGCGACGCCGCCGACCAATACGTAGGACACCCCGTGAGACTGCAACGCCGCGACCACGCGCAGCGGTTCGATCGGTCGTGCCATCGGATCCCCCTCGGTCGATAGCCTCTGCGAGAAGCATCGGCTCGGGGCAGGGGATTCCTTGAAGGCGACACTTGAAGGGCGACCGACGGGTCTCGAACCCGCGACCTCCTGGACCACAACCAGGCGCTCTAACCGACTGA
>JANMPG010000160.1:0-11234 GCA_031369745.1 Actinomycetes bacterium | reverse complement strand
CTCCGCCTTGGGATCGTGTCGAACTTCGAAGCGTGGCTCGAGGATCTGCTCGGACGCCTCGGCGTGCGCGAGCGCTTCCCCGTACGGGTGATCAGCGGCATCGAGGGCGTGGAGAAGCCCGGCACACGGATCTTCACCGTCGCGCTGGAGAGACTCGGCGCCGACGCGGGGGACGTCGCGTATGTCGGCGACAACCCGGAGTTCGATGTGGAACCGGCTCGTGCGCTCGGCATGACGCCGGTGCTGATCGACCGCCGAGGTCGCTTCCCCGACGCCGACTGCATCCGGATCACGGACCTCGGCGACCTGTCCGCGGCCCTGGAGGGTGCGGCATGAGTGACGAGCGGCTGTTCAACGTGGACGAAGCGAACGCGGAACTGGGTGAGCTACGCGAGCGCTTGCCGCGGCTGCGGGAGGCCCGCCAAGGCCTGATCGCCGCTAGCGAGCGGATCGAAAGCGCGGTTGCGGTCGACGGCGGGGGCGTGTCGGGCTCCGATTGGTTCCGCCACCAAGAGACCCTCAAGGCCGAAGTCACCTACCTGGCCGAGCGCGGCATCCTGCTGCGCGATCCGGAGACCGGCTTGATCGACTTCCCCGCCCAACGCGACGGGGAGCGGGTGTTCCTGTGCTGGCGCCTCGGAGAGCAAGACGTGGCCTACTTCCACGGGGCGCATTCGGGCTTCAGCGGACGGAAGCCGTTGTGAGTCGCCCGATCGTCGTGGTGCTCGGGGCGAGCGATCGGGACCAACCCCCCGGCATCGAACCGGCGATGGAGCTCGCCGACCTGCGCTTCGTACCGGACGGCGAGGCGCTCGCCGCCACGATCGATGACGCCGACGCGCTGTTCTTCTGGCGTGCGAAGCGGGCGTGGCTCCAAGACGCGTTCGCCCGGGCGACGAAGCTGCGCTGGGTCCAGTCGGCCAGCGACGGTGTCGACGGGCTGCTGTTTCCCGCGCTCGCGGCGAGCGATGTGACGGTCACCAACGCCCGCGGGGTGTTCGATGACTCGATCGCGGAATGGGTGATCGCGGCGATGACGGCATTCGTCACCGGTCTGCGCGCCACGATCGTGGACCAGACGCGCGGCGCCGGGTGGAGCGACGGACGACATCGCGAACGACTCGCCGGTCAGCACCTGCTGGTCGTCGGCCCCGGTCCGATCGGCCGGGCGACCGCGGTACGCGCACGTGCCCTCGGTGTGCACGTCGAGGCAGTCGGCCGCAGTGCGCGCTCCGACGAGGTGTTCGGCGCGGTGCATGATGCCGGCGGGCTCCGTGACGCGCTTGGTCGCGCCGATCACGTGGTGGACGCGCTCCCGCTCACGAGTCGCACCCGAGAACTGTTCGGCGCCGACACCTTCGCCGCGATGCGCCCGACGGCGCGCTTCTACAACGTGGGTCGCGGCGGCACGGTCGATGAGGCCGCGTTGATCGCAGCCCTGCGAGCCGGAACGATCGCCGGCGCCGCCCTTGATGTGTACGAAGAGGAGCCGTTGCCCGCGAGCTCGTCACTGTGGGCGCTGCCGAACGTGATCGTGTCGCCACATATCTGCGGTGACTTCGAGGGCTGGGAAGAGGCGGTCGTCGCCGTGTTCGTCGACAACCTGACTCGATTCGCTGCGGGGCAGCCGTTACGCAACCCGGTCGATCTCGCCGAAGGCTTCGGCGTCGGCGTCGGATAGGGTCGCCTGTCATGACGCAACGGGTGATCGAGGTCCATGGACTGCGGAAGTCCTACGGCGATCTAGAAGCCGTTGCGGGGATCGACCTGCACGTCGACAAGGGTGAAGTCTTCGCCTTGCTCGGCCCCAACGGTGCCGGCAAGACGACGACGACCGAGATCCTCGAGGGGTACCGGGAGCGCACCGGCGGCGACGCCATGGTGCTCGGGCACGATCCCGCCAAGGGGGAGCGCGCGCTGAAGGAGCGGATCGGCATCGTGCTGCAATCCACCGGCGTGGAACGCTTCCTCACCGTTCGCGAGACGATCCAGATGTACGGCGCCTACTACCCCACGAGCCGTCCCGCCGACGAGGTGATCGAGGTCGTCGGGCTCACGGAAAAGGCCGATGCACGCGTCATGAAGCTGTCCGGTGGGCAGCAACGAAGACTCGACGTCGCGATCGCCCTGGCGGGAGATCCGGAACTGCTCTTCCTCGACGAGCCGACCACCGGGTTCGATCCAGGCGCCCGTCGCAACGCCTGGGAGATGGTGAAGAACCTCGTCTCGCTCGGCAAGACGGTGTTCCTGACGACGCACTTCATGGACGAGGCGCAATATCTCGCCGATCGCGTAGCGGTGATCGCCAGGGGCACGATCGTGGCTGAGGGCCCGCCCGCTTCGATCGCCGGGCGCGACCAGATGCACACGATCATCCGGTTCCGCCCGGCCGCAGGCGCGCCGAACATGCCGGAATGGGGGCACAGCGCAGGCGCGGATGGAACGTTCACGTTGCAGACCGACGACGCCACACGGGCGGTACATGACGTCACGGGCTGGGCGCTCGCACATGGCGTCGCGCTTGAGATGCTCGAGGTCCTGCAGCCCTCGCTCGAAGATGTCTATCTCCAGCTCACCGGCGGACAAGATGCGGGGGAGTAGATGAGCCTGGTCCGTACGCAGATCCGCTACACGAACAAGGCGTTCTGGCGCAATCCCGCCTCGGCGTTCTTCACCTTTGCGTTCCCGCTGCTGTTCCTCGTGATCTTCACGACGCTGGTCGGCAACAACGACGTCGAGGTGGGGGGCGAGATCATCAAGACGTCGACCTACTACGTGTTTTCGATGGCGGCGTTCGGTTTGATCTCGGCCTGTTACACGAACATCGCGATCTCGGTCGTGTTCGCCCGGGAGGAAGGTGTGCTGAAGCGAGTGCGGGGAACGCCCATGCCCGCGCGCTCCTACCTGGCCGCTCGGGTCTCGCACGCGGCGCTGGTCGGCTTCCTCCTCGTGGCGATCACTGCGGTGTTCGGCATCGTCGTGTACGACGCGAGCTTCCCGACGGGCGTCGACCTGCTGTACTTCGTGATCAGCCTGGTGGTCGGTGCCGGATGCTTCGCGTCGATCGGCTTGGCCATCAGCGGCGTCGTTCCCAACGCGGATGCGGGCCCGCCGATCATCAACGCGGTGATGCTGCCGCTGCTGTTCCTGTCGGGGGTGTTCATCGCGATCGGGCCCGACGCTCCGTCGTGGGTGCTGTGGGTCGGGCGGATATTCCCCGTCCGCCATCTCGTCGAGGCGATGCAGCTGTCCTACCTGGGACTGCCGTTCCACTGGTCGGACATCGCGGTCATGGCGGTGTGGATGGTCGGCGCCATCGTGGTGGCGACGCGGACCTTCCGCTGGGAGCCCGGCCGCTAACCAGCGCCGATGCTAGGCTTCGGTCGTTCTGAATCTCTAGGGGAGAGCACGCATGCGCAAGATCTTGATCGCCGTCGGTGCCGTCGTCGCGTTGACCGCGGTCGCATGCGCCCCGAAGTCCAGCTCCACGATCCCGGCAACCAGTGGAAGCGCGAACATGACCGCTGCGGAGTGCGCGACGGCGCACGCGAGCGACCTGTACGCCGACGCCACGTTGACGATCGCGACGGGCAACCCGGCCTACCAGCCCTGGTATGGCGGCAAGAGCGTTCCCGATTCGGAGTGGAAGGCCACGAGTTACACCGGTGACCCGCACTCGGGGGAGGGGTACGAGTCGGCGTTCGCCTACGCGCTCGCCGACCGCCTCGGGTTCACCGAAGATCAGGTGAGCTGGCTCGGCATCCCCTTCGGCAAGTCGTTCGCGCCGGGACCCAAAGACTTCGACTTCGCGATGCAACAGATCTCGATCAGTGACAAGCGCGCGGAGGCTGTGGACTTCAGCGTCGGGTACTTCGACGTGAACCAGGCTTTGATCGCGAACGAAGGGTCGCCAGCGATCGGTGTAACCACCCTCGCCGGATTGAAAGACCTCACGCTCGGCGCGCCGCTCGGCACGACCAGCCTGCAGGTGATCACCGACCAGGTGCAGCCCAACGTCGAGCCGAGGGTCTATGACGATCTCGACCTCGCGTTGAAGGATCTGAAGAACGGGCAGATCGACGCCGTCGTGGTCGACTTCCCCACGGCCTTCTACGGGTACGCCGACACAGTGGTGGGACAGTTCCCGAACCTCGGTGGCGAGCAGGAGCAGTTCGGTCTCTCGTTCGAGCAGGGCAACGGGCTCCGCTCGTGCGTCGATCAGGCGATCACGGAGATGCAGGCCGACGGCACGTTGGACGCCCTCAAGCAACAGTGGCTCGAGACCGACACCAGCGTTCCGACCTTCTCGTAGCACCGAGCAGATAAGGAGCGAACTCGTGGGCGACCCCGGCCGCGAGGTCTCCGTCCCGAAAGGGACGCCGGGCGTCGACCCTCGCGCGCCGATGCCCCCCGGGAGCCGGAGCCCCAAGCTTCTCGGCGGTGGCGTTGATGGTCGCCGCAGTGTCTGGGTCGCCGTTCTGAGCACGATCCTGTTCTTCGCGGTCGCCGCGATCTTGATCGTTCGGTCACCAGGCTGGTCCTCTGATGCGGGCGTGCGTCAGCAGTTCTTCGACGCAGCGGAGTTCCGTTACTCACTCCCGAAGATCCTGGATAAGTTCTGGCGTAACGTCTTCATCTTCTGCGTGGCCGAAGTGCTCGTGCTCGCGTTCGCTCTGCTGCTCGCCGTCATGCGGAGTCTCCCGGGGGCAGTGTTCACACCACTTCGCGTGCTCTCCAACGCATACACGATCCTGTTTCGAGGATTGCCGACCATCTTGGTGATCGCCATCTTGGGGTTCGGGATGCCGGCACTTCAGCTGCAGGGCTTGCCCAACTCCGACATCTTCTGGGCGATCATCGCGCTCGTCCTCGTGTATTCGGCCTACGTCGCTGAGGTGTACCGAGCCGGGATCGAATCCATCCATCCGAGTCAGGCGGCCGCGGCCCGCTCGCTCGGACTCACGCGCGGCCAAGCGATGCGCCACGTGATCCTGCCGCAGGCCGTGCGTAGGGTTGTGCCCCCACTGATGAACGATTTCATCGGGTTGCAGAAGGACTCGGCGTTGGTCGCCTTCCTTGGGCTCACCGAAGGCCTGCGGCAGGCGCAGATCATCACGGCGAACGACTTCAACTTCACGCCCTATGTCGCGCTTGCGCTCGTGTACGTCGTGATCACCGTGCCGCAGGTGTTGTTCGTGGACTGGTTGGTCAAGCGGGATCAGAACCGCCGACAAAGCGGCGGTGTGGCGTGAGCGACGCGACGTTGCGAGTCGAAGGGGTCCAGAAGCGATTCGGCGACCTCGAAGTGCTGCGTGGCGTCGACCTGCTCGTTGACGACCATGAGGTCGTCTGCCTGATCGGTGCGAGCGGGTCGGGTAAGTCGACCCTCCTTCGCTGTATCGACCTCCTGGAGCCGATCGATGCGGGGCGCATCCTGATCGAGGGCGTCGACGTCACCGCCGCTGGGGTCGACCACAACGCCGTCCGCCGCTCGATCGGCATCGTGTTCCAGTCGTTCAACCTGTTCCCGCACATGAGCGTGCGACGAAACGTGACGCTTGCGCCGCGCAAGGTCCTCGGCCTGTCCGAGGCCGATGCGGGGGAGCGAGCGGACGAGCTCCTGTCCCGATTCGGGCTGCAGGACAAGTCGGAGGAGTTCCCCGATCGATTGTCCGGCGGTCAGCAGCAGCGTGTCGCGATCGTTCGCGCCCTTGCGATGCGACCGCAGCTGCTGCTTCTCGACGAGGTGACGAGCGCCCTGGACCCGGTGCTGGTGGCTGAGGTGCTCGACGCGATCCGGGAGCTTGCGGGCCAGGGCATGACCATGGTGATCGCGACCCACGAGATGGGTTTCGCCCGGGACATCGCGAGCCGAGTGTGCTTCCTCAACGACGGGGCGATCGTTGAACAGGGGGAGCCCGACCAGATCTTCACGAAACCCACGCAGCCCGAGACACGCGTGTTCCTGGACCGGATCATCGCGGCCGGCCGCATGTGAGGCGAGAGCGAACCGATCGCTCGCGCTTGGCGAACGCACCCACGATGCGGGGTTCCCGATCGATCTGGCTTTGGTTCGCCGTGGGCGTGGCAGTGGCCGTGGCCGTCATCCCGATCGGGGTCGCGCGGTCACGCAACGCAGCGGTCCTCGGTGGGGACGCATCCTCGAGTGCGCACGCGAGCGCAACCGCCCCACCGGCGGGCTGGGTCCCCTACACCCCGGCGGATCGATCCTTCACGGTCACTGGGCCCGACGGTGCACGGGCATCGGTACTGAACACGTCGATGGGCCCGGCCAACCAGACGCGGTTCGGCGACGGGTCCTACTCCGTCACGTGGCTGCGCACCGCGGTCGGGGTGAGCGATAGCCAAGCGTTGCAACAGGCCAAGATCGGCCTGCTGCGACCGCTCGTGGGCCGGCTCGCCGACGAGGAGGTCGACCTCGAGGACAACGGTCATCCCGGCTTCGGATTGGTGATCACCGTCGAGAACACCACCTATGACGTGCGTCTGTTCGCCGCCGAGGGAAAGGTCTTCCAGGTGGTCGGGGCCGCCGCCGCGGCATCCACACAGCTCGCCGACGCCGCCGCGTTCGTGGGTTCGTTCCAGCTGGCCTAGCCGCTCGAGGACCGCGCATGTCGGTCGCCCCGCCTAGACTTGCGACATGCCTGCGTTCCGCATCGTGTCCGACTTCGAGCCTGCGGGCGATCAGCCACAGGCTATCGATGAGCTGACCGCCGCGATCGAGGCCGGCGACCTGCATACGACCTTGCTCGGCGCCACCGGTACCGGCAAGACCTTCACGATCGCCCACGCGATCGAACGATTGCAGCGCCCCGCGCTCGTGATGGCGCCCAACAAGTCTCTGGCCGCACAGCTCGCCAACGAGTTCCGCATGTTCTTCCCCGACAACGCTGTGGAGTACTTCGTCAGCTATTACGACTACTTCCAGCCCGAGGCCTACGTGCCGTCGACCGACACGTACATCGAGAAGGACAGCTCGGTGAACGAAGAGATCGAGCGGCTGCGTCACTCGGCCACCGCGGCCCTGCTCAGCCGCAACGACGTGATCATCGTCGCGAGCGTGTCTGCGATCTACGGCCTCGGCTCGCCCGAGGAATACGAGGGGCAGCTCCTGCGAGTCTACCGTGGCACCGAGGTGCCGATGGAGTTCGCGATCCAGCGGCTGGTCGACATCCAGTACAAGCGCAACCAAGTCAGCAGGGCTCGCGGTACGTTCCGCGTCACCGGCGACACGCTCGAGGTGTTCCCGCCCTATGAGCAGCTCGGCTATCGCATCGAGTGGTGGGGCGACGAGGTGCAGCGCATCAGCCAGTTCGACCCGCTGACCGGCGAGATCGTGAAGGACGATATCGTCGACCACACGACGTTTCCGGCATCTCACTACGTGGCTTCCGACGACCGCATGAAGCACGCGATCGTCACGATCGAAGAAGAGCTGCACCAGCGTCTGGCCGAGCTCGACACGCAAGGCAAGCTGCTCGAGGCCGAGCGCCTACGCATGCGCACCAGCTACGACCTCGAGATGTTGCGCGAGATGGGGTTTTGCAGCGGCATCGAGAACTACTCGCGCCACATCGACGGTCGCGACCCTGGCACGGCGCCCTACACGCTGCTCGACTACTTCCCCGAGGACTTCTTGGTCGTGCTCGACGAATCGCACGTGACCGTGCCGCAGCTGCGCGGCATGTACGAAGGCGACAAGTCGCGCAAGACCACACTGGTCGATTTCGGGTTCCGTCTGCCGAGCGCACTCGACAACCGGCCCTTGCGGTTCGAAGAATTCAAAGAGCGCGTCGGCCAGGTCGTCTACATGTCCGCGACACCGAGCCCCTACGAGATCCAAACATCGCGCGCCGTCGTCGAGCAGATCGTGCGCCCGACGGGTTTGATCGATCCCGAGGTGCAGATCCGACCGACCAAGGGCCAGATCGACGACCTGATCCACGAGATCCGGCTACGCGCCGAAAACGACCAGCGGATCTTGGTCACCACGCTGACCAAGAAGATGGCCGAGGACCTCACCGACTACCTGGTCGAGATGGGCATCCGGGTTCGCTACATGCACGCCGAGGTCGACACGATCGCGCGCATCGAGACGGTGCGCGATCTGCGCCTGGGCGAATTCGATGTGCTCGTCGGCATCAACCTGCTCCGCGAAGGTCTCGACCTGCCCGAGGTCTCGTTGGTGGCGATCCTCGACGCCGACAAGGAGGGCTTCCTTCGCTCCGAAACATCGCTGGTGCAAACGATCGGGCGGGCTGCGCGAAACGTCGACGGCACCGTGTTGATGTACGCGGACAGCGTCACCGACTCGATGCGGTCGGCGATCGGCGAGACCCAGCGCCGCCGTCAGATCCAGCTGGCGTACAACACCGAGCACGGCATCGATCCCCAGACGATCCGAAAGCAGGTCACCGACATCCTGCTCTCGCTGCGCGGCGAAGACACCGCGCCGACCACGCCGGCGAAGCAGCGTCGGGCCGCCGCCCCCAGCGGCATCCCGACCGAGGAGCTCGAGCGACTGATCCAGGGCCTCGAAGAGGAGATGCATCAAGCGGCGAAGTCGCTGCGGTTCGAGTACGCGGCACGCCTGCGCGACGAGGTCCACGAGCTTCGAAAGGAACTGCGCCAGTTGCGCGAAGCGGGCGTCGCCTGAGCGGTGTCACTCCCAGCGACCTGAGCCGCTCCTCGACGAAGTCGGCGGCCCGGCCATGTCCGTCACCCCCGTTACACTCGCCGTCATGGGTACCGACCGACTCGTGGTCCACGGCGCCCGCGAGCACAACCTCAAGAACATCACGCTGGAGCTTCCGCGCGATGCGTTGATCGTGTTCACGGGGCTGTCGGGGTCCGGCAAGTCCTCGCTCGCCTTCGACACGATCTACGCCGAGGGGCAGCGCCGGTATGTGGAGTCCCTGTCGGCATACGCGCGCCAGTTCCTCGGGCAGATGGAGAAGCCTGACGTCGACTTCATCGAGGGGCTCTCCCCGGCCATCTCGATCGACCAGAAGTCCACCTCACGCAACCCGCGATCGACCGTGGGCACGATCACCGAGATCTACGACTACCTGCGAGTGCTCTTCGCACGGGTGGGGCGACCGCATTGCTACAACTGCGGCCGCCCGATCGGCCGCCAGACCCCCGACCAGATCGTGGATCAGGTGATGGAGCTGCCGGAGGGCACGAAGTTCCAGGTGCTCGCGCCGATCGTGCGGGGCCGCAAGGGGGAGTACGGCAAGCTGCTCGACGAGCTGGCGCGCAAGGGCTATCCACGCGCCCGTATCGACGGCGAGGTGCGCGACCTGTCCGAGCCCATCCGGCTGGCAAAGACCTACAAGCACACGATCGAAGTCGTCGTGGACCGCCTGGTCGCCAAGACCGACATCCGCAGGCGTGCGGCCGACTCGATCGAGCAGGCGCTCGAGCTCGCCGAAGGGATCGCCGCGATCGCCGTCGTCACGCACGAAGGCCACGAGGAGATCCAGACGTTCTCGCAGAAACTCGCCTGCACGCACTGTGGGCTGTCGTTCGACGAACTCGCCCCCCGGAACTTCTCGTTCAACTCTCCGTATGGGGCGTGCCAAACATGCGACGGGCTCGGCACGCGCCTGGAGGTCGACGCCGAGCTCGTCGTGCCCAACGCCGATCTGTCGGTGAACGAGGGCGCGTTGGCACCCTGGGCATCGGCCACCCTCGAGTACTGGTATCGCGTGCTGGAATCCGTCGCCGAGGCGCACGGCTTCAACCTCGACACGCCGTGGAAGAAGCTGTCGAAAGCCACGCGAGACATCTTGCTGTACGGCTCCGAAGAGAAGATCCATGTGCGGTACAAGAACCGCTACGGGCGGCAGCGGGCGTACTGGACGACTTATGAGGGCGCGATCGCGAACATCGAGCGCCGCCATACCGAGACCGATTCTGACTCCGCGCGCGACCGGCTGGAGCAGTTCATGCGCGAGATCCCGTGTCGTGCGTGCAAGGGAGCCAGGCTGCGCCCCGAAACCCTGGCGGTCACGATCGCCGAGCGGCACATCGCGCAGGTCACCGACCTGCCGATCCGCGATGCCCTGTCGTTCGTCGAAGACATGCACCTGTCCGAGCGAGAGGGCATGATCGCGGAACGCCTCGTCAAGGAGATCCGCGCCCGCCTGGGGTTCCTCGTCGATGTCGGGCTCGACTATCTGACGCTCGGGCGCGCCTCTGGCACCCTGGCCGGCGGCGAAGCGCAGCGCATCCGGCTCGCCACCCAGATCGGCAGCGGGTTGGTCGGCGTGCTCTACATCCTGGATGAGCCGTCGATCGGGCTGCACCAGCGCGACAACCGCCGGCTGCTCGACACGCTGATCCGGCTGCGCGATCTCGGCAACACGCTGATCGTGGTCGAGCACGACGAGGCCACGATCATCGAGGCCGACCACATCGTCGACATCGGACCGGCGGCGGGGGAGCACGGCGGCGAGGTCGTGTACGCGGGCGACCTGAAGGGGCTGCTCGAGTGCGACGGCTCGCTCACGGGCGCATACCTGTCGGGGCGCCGATCCATCCCGCTGCCGCGGGAACGCCGTCCGTTCGGCGATCGACGACTCGTGCTGTCGGGCGCGCGTGAGCACAACCTGCGCGACGTGACCGTCGAGATCCCACTGGGTCTGTTCGTGTGCGTCACCGGCGTGAGCGGGTCGGGCAAGTCGACGTTGGTGCAAGACGTCTTGCTCCGCGCGCTGGCACAGAAAGTGTCCGGGTCGCGGCTGCTGCCCGGCAAGCACAAGCGGCTGACGGGCTGGGAGCACGTCGACAAGGTGATCGACATCGACCAGTCCCCGATCGGGCGAACGCCGCGCTCGAACCCTGCCACCTACACGGGGGTCTTCGATCACATCCGCAAGCTGTTCGCCCAGGTGCCCGAGGCTCGGCTGCGCGGGTTCCAGCCTGGCCGCTTCTCGTTCAACGTTCGGGGAGGGCGATGCGAGAACTGCTCGGGCGACGGGCAGATCAAGATCGAGATGCACTTCCTGCCCGACGTGTACGTGACGTGTGAGGTGTGCAAGGGCCGGCGCTACAACCGCGAGACGCTGGAGGTGAAGTACAAGGGCCGCACGATCGCCGACGTCTTGGCGATGAGCGTCGACGAGGCGCTGGTGTTCTTCGAGAACATCCCGCCGATCAAGCGGCACATGCAGACGTTGTTCGATGTCGGCCTGGGGTACGTGAAGCTC